>JAITGJ010000140.1 GCA_031280705.1 Spirochaetaceae bacterium | reverse complement strand
CGTACCCTGACCGCGCATTTTGCCCAAAGCCGCCCTTCGGACGCCGTCGGCCTTGTCGCGGTGGGAAGCGACGCGGCGCTGCTCCTCCCGCCGACCATCGACCGGGATATTCTTGCCGGGCGGCTCGATCACCTGCGGCCCGGGGAATTGGGCGCCGGCACGGCCCTGGGCGCCGGCCTTGCCCTTGCCGCGCTCCATCTCCGCGCCTCTTCCGCGCCGCGCCGTGTCGCGGTGCTGATAACCGACGGCGAAAACAACGCCGGCGCGGTGCATCCAGAGACTGCCGCGGAAGCCCTGGCCGAAAGCGGCGTTTCCCTGTGGGTGATAGGCGCCGGTTCAAGCGGGGCGGTTCCCATCGACTATGTAGATCCGTTCACCAATATTCGCCGGACCGGAACGCTCGAATCGCGCTTTGACCCTGAAGCGCTGCGGGAAATAGCCCGCCGGGGCGGCGGCTCCTTCATTTCCGCGCCCTCCCTTCCGGCGTTTCAGGCGGCCTTTGGCCGTGTCGATGAGGCCGAACTTACCGTGCGCCGTTCGGGAACGGTGTATACCACGCGGAGCCTTTTGGTTCCCGTGCTCACGGCGGCCCTCGTTGTAATCACGCTGGCGCGGTTTGCCCGGCGTTACTGGCTGGGGGCGCTGTTTTGACCTTTGAGCGGCCTTTTTTCCTCGCGTGTCTGTTCCTTCTTGCGCCGGTTTTTTTGGGGATGCTGATCCACTACGCGCGGCGGCGCGCGGTGTTCGGCTTTTTTCAGGGCGGAACGGGGCCGCTGCCCCGGAAAATAAAACGCCGCTATTGGATTTCTTCTATCCTGTTTTTGGCGTTTTTTGCCGCCGTGGTGATTGCCCTTGCCGGTCCCCGGCAGGGTTATGTCCTCGTGCCGGAAACACGCCGGGGAATCGACGCGGTTATCGCGCTGGACCTTTCCCGGAGCATGGACGCGCGGGACGGCGGCGGCCCTTCCCGGCTTGAGCGGGCGGCGGACATTGCGCGGGAACTTGTGCGGGGGGGCGGGGGAGCGTCGCGCTACGCGGCGGCCATCGGCAAGGGGACCGGGATGCTGGCCCTGCCCCTTACCGCCGATGCGGAGGCGCTGCTGTCCTTCTTTGCGGGCGTTTCCACAGCCTCTCTTACCGGGCGGGGCACGAATCTGGAACACCTTGTTGACGCCGCTTCCGGCGCGTTCAAGAGCGGCTTTCCCGGAAAGCGGTTTATCGTTCTGTTTTCCGATGGCGAAGCCCTGCAAGGAAGCTTCTCCGCCGCGCTGGACCGTGCCCGCGCCGCGCATATCACGATTGTTGCCGTGGGAACCGGTTCCGAAGCCGGGGCCCCCGTTCCTGACGGCGCGGCGGGGGAAGACGCGATAACCCGGCTTGAGCGGGCGGTTCTGGAAAACGCGGCCCGGCGTACCGGCGGCGTCTATGTGGACGGCATGCGGGACGATGCCGCGCGCGTTATCCGGGACGCCCTTTCCACGGACGCGTCCTTCCGCGCCGAAACCGCCGGGTACCGGCGCGAGGCCCGTCCGGTGGGGCATTTTTTTATACTCGCAGGCGTAGCGGCGTTTGCGGCGTCCAGATGGGCGGGAAAACGCCCGCGGGACGCGCGGGCGCGGACGCCGGGCGGCAAGCGATAAATACGATGCCCGCCGCCGTCCGTTTTTCGCGGCGGTAACGCTTAAGGTGCCGCTGATTAACTTGACGCTAATCAGCGGCGCCCTATTATTTTTCTCGTTTTCCTGCGGAAAACTGCGAAAAATCTATAATAAAGAGGCTGTTGCAAAACTTCAGTTTTGTAACAGCAACCGCTAAAAAACGCAGTTTTGCAGCCCGTAGGGCGAAAAACTTAACGAAATTCTAACGATTCATTCATAACTCCCTAACAATACGGCGCGAAATTATAAGCGGCCCCCCGGGGTCAACATCACAGTTATGGAGTTGTTTATGAACAGATGGTTAATAACGCTGGCGGCGTGCGCGCTTTTTTTGACGCCGGTGTTCGCCGGCGGTACGAAGGACGGCGGCGCGCGGGTTATCGAGGTGGGCGGCTCCACCTCGGTAACGCCCCTTATGGAAATGCTCGAAACCGAATACACCCGGACGCGGCCCGGGATACGGGTCAATATCAGCGGCACGGGATCGGGAGACGGCATCAAAAACGCGGGCGTGATGTACCATATCGGCATGTCCAGCCGTGGACTCACCGCCGTCGAACAGGGGCAGGGGCTCCGTGAAGATATTATCGCCATTGACGGCATCGCGGTAATTGTAAACACGGCGAATCCGGCGGCGCGCCTTACGCTTGACGAAATACGGGGGATTTACACCGGGCAGATTACCGACTGGAGCCAGGTGCAGGGCGGCGCGCTGCACGGCAGAATCGCGGTCATAAGCCGCGAAGAAGGTTCCGGTACGCGCGGCGCGTTTGAAGAACTAGCCGGGTTCCAGGGGCGTCTGGTACGGGGCGCCACGGAATCTACCAGTACCGGCGCGATTAAGGCCGGCGTTGCGCAGAATCCCCTCGCCATCGGGTATATTTCCCTTGGGTCCACCGACAATTCGGTGAAGGCAATTGCTGTTGACGGCGTCGCGCCGTCGGCCGCCAATGTTATTAACGGTACGTATCGTATCGCCCGGCCCTTTATTCTGCTTACGGGCGGTTCGGCAAGCGCGGAGGCACGGGCGTTTATCGACTGGATACTCGGCGCGGAAGGCCAGGCCGTGGTGCGGACAAACTGGATACCGGCGGCCGCTCAGTAACGGCGCGGAAATTGTCTGGAAACGGGCGCCGCATGGCACGCCATGTTGGCGCGCCAACATGGCGAAGTTTCTGAACAATTCTTTTTTTGAAAACAGCGGATCGGCGCGGCGCGCTGATCCGCGCTACCGGCGGCGGCGGATATCGTAACGTGAAACAGGAAACCGTGCAATGGTCCACACAACAGAAACGGGGACGGCGGGGCATTGCGGAACGGAAAAACATTGATATTTTTTTCAGGGTTCTTTTTACTCTGGCGGCGCTTGTTTCCGTGCTGGCGCTGGGGGCGATTTTACTGTTTGTGTTTGTGCAGGGGGCCATGCCGTTTTTCCGTCCCACCGCGTCCGGTATACGGCTGGTACCCCGGAATATTGATACCCTCTTTGTAAACGGCGCGCAATACGGGAAATCCGTTCCGTCTATTGAGCTTCCCAAACATACCCGCGCGGTTACGCTTCGGTTTGGGGGAGACGGCGCGGAAGAAACGCTTTCCTTTATCGCCGGCGCGGAAACCGGCGCGGCCGGCGAAGCGCTTGTGTTTACCGGCAGCGAACGCGGCGTGGTAAGCCGGGCGGAACGGTATGTGTACTCCGTAAGCTGGCCGGCGTCAGACGGGACGGCGGAAAAGCGGATACACATAATTCTGCCCGAACCGCCGTATGCCTTTTTCAGTTTTTTGGGCGGCCTTGAATGGAAGCCCGTCCGCGACCGGGTTTTCGGTATTTTTCCGATGATTGCCGGAACGCTCCTCACGGGACTGGGGGCAATTATTCTGGGCGTACCGGCGGCGATACTGTGCGCCCTTTTTTTGGCGGAATTTCTTCCTCCCCGTTTTGCGGCCGTTCCGCGCGCGGGAATAGAACTGCTTGCGGGGATTCCCTCGGTTGTGTACGGATTTTTCGGCCTGATGGTTATTGTTCCCGCGGCAAGAAACCTGTTCGGCATTCCTTCGGGGAACACCCTTTTTTCCGCGGTGCTGGTGCTTGCGCTGATGATTCTTCCGACCGTAATTTCTATCGCGGAAACATCCCTTCGCGCGGTTCCCCTGGCCGTGCGGGAAGCAAGCCTTGCCCTGGGCGCAAGCAAAATGCAGACCGCGTGGCGGATAACGCTGCCCCACGCCCATTCGGGCGTTGCCGCGGGGATTATTCTCGGCATTTCCCGCGCGGTGGGGGAAACCATGGCGGTTGTTCTGGTGGCGGGCAATTCGCCGCAGCTTGTCAAAAGTCCCCTGGAAAGCGTGCGGACCCTTACCGCTACCATCGCCATGGAAATGGGCTATGCGTCAGGAAGGCACAGCGAAATGCTTTTTTCTATCGGCGTGGTGCTGTTTTCCATTATTTTGGCGCTGAACGCCCTGTTGCTGCGCTTCCGCCGCCGTGCGGAAAAATCACGGGAGATTGCGTGAAAAAAAATATTTTAAAACGGCGTTTTGCCGACGGTTTTTTGTATTTTTTTATGGCATTGTCGCTTGCCGGGGTCATCGCCGTTCTTGCGTACATTCTGATCTTTATTCTGCGCTCCGCGGCGGGTTTTCTCGATATTTCATTCATCACGGGAACGGAACGGGGCATTTTCCCGATGATCGTAACGACGCTGTATGTTGTGCTCGCCTCCCTTGCCGTCGCCCTGCCCGCGGGAATTACGAGCGCCATTTTTCTCAATGAATACGCGGGCAATACGCCCCTGGTCCGCCTCCTTCGCCTCGCCATAGAAACACTGGCGGGAATACCTTCAATAATTTATGGACTTTTCGGCCTTTTGGTTTTTTGCCGCCTTTTTGGTTTTGGCCAGTCAATTATATCAGGCGCCTTGACCCTTTCGATCATGATACTCCCCCTGATTATCCGCACGACAGAAGAATCGCTCAAGGCAATTCCCGCTTCCTTCCGGGAGGGATCGCTTTCCCTGGGCGCGACGCGATTTCAGACCATTGTTCATGTTGTACTTCCATCGGCGCTTCCGGGCATTGTTACGGCGGTAATTCTTGCCATTGGCCGGGTGGCGGGAGAATCCGCGCCGGTACTCCTTACCGTGGGCCTTGCCAGGAACATACCGCGCGGTATTTTTGAGCCGGGCCGAACTCTCACCATACACCTTTACTATCTTACCAACGAAGCGGTACATCCCGATGACTTTGGCCGGGCGTTCGCTTCCGCGGCGGTACTGGTGATCCTGGTGGTTGTGATCAACACCGCCGCAAAAATTATCGCCGGAAGTTTCGGCAAAAAGTGGGGCCTGTCGTGATGAATAACGGACCGGACAATGACGGCCGCATATTTTTGGAAGGCCAAAAACCTTTGGAAGGCCAAAAACTTTTGGAAGGCCAAAAACCTTTGGCCACTCCCGCCGCCGGCATTACGCAGGGTAAACTCGCGGTACGCGGCCTTGATTTGCATTACGGTGATTTTTGGGCGCTCAAAAACATCAATTTCTCCCTCGCGGGCCGCGAAGTCGCCGCGCTGATAGGTCCGTCCGGCTGCGGCAAATCGACCTTTATACGGGTGCTGAACCGCATGAATGATCTGATTCCCTCCTGCCGGATAACCGGAGAAGTACTGCTTGACGGGGAAGATATTTACGGCGCGCTTGATGTTACGGAACTGCGGAGCCGGGTAGGAATGGTGTTTCAAAAACCGAATCCTTTTAACATGAGCGTATTTGACAATGTAGCCTACGGAAAACGGATGCAGGGACTGCGGGATCGCCGGCGCCTCGCGGATCTGGTGGAACGTTCCCTCCGCAAGGCCGCGCTCTGGGACGAGGTAAAGGACCGGCTCAAAAAACCGGCGGCCGCGCTTTCCGGCGGACAGCAGCAGCGTTTGTGCATTGCCCGCAGCATCGCCATGGAGCCGGAAATTATTCTGATGGACGAACCCACCAGCGCCCTTGACCCCATTGCGACCGGCCGTATCGAGGAACTTATCGGCGAACTTAAAAACGATTACAGCATTATCATTGTTACCCACGCCATGCACCAGGCGTCGCGGGTGAGCGGCAGAACGGCGTTTTTCCTTGCCGGCGAGATTGTTGAAGCGGGCGATACGCGGGATATTTTTACGAATCCTAAAGACCGCCGCACGGAAGATTATATTTCCGGGCGTTTTGGATAGGGCGCCGCCCTCCGGTTTGCCGCTATTGACGCCTGAGGTTTTCGAGGATCCCTTGCGCTTTCCGGGAAATAGTGCCGTTTTTGGGATCCGCCAGCAGTTCTACCTGGGGGATAAGGCGCGTAAAGCGGTTGCTGTTGATGATGTCCAGCGCGTATGATTTTTCGATAACCCCGCCCAACGCGAGCAGCCGTTCCGCGAGGGCCTCCATTTCCCCCGTTCGCGCGGACGAGATGACCCGCAAAAACCCGTTGTACAGGGCGGTCTGATTGCCGCGCTTTGCTTCGTCCAGTTCGGCGATCAGTTTTCCCGCGTAACGTCCTGCGTCTTCGCGTATCAGCATTTCCGCCGCAAGAATGCGCACCCGGTCCGCGTTTCTGCGTTCCCCAAAAAGCGAATCAAGCACGGAAAGCGCCGCGCTGTTTCCGATGTCTCCGAGCGCCCTGATGGCCGCGTCCTTTACGCCGGGTATATCGTCATTCCGCGCGCGGTATTCAAGATAGGGAATTGCCGCGGCCATTTTTCGTTTTCCCGCGGCCTCCGCCGCGCCGGTGCGGGTGCGGTAGTAACTGTCCCGAAACGCTTCCAGTATCGCGTTGTCAACCGTATCGCCGCTGAAGGGGCCCAGGGCCGCGATGGACGCGGCGCGGAGATTCGGATCCCGTGCGCTTATCCCTTCAAGAATGGCATCGAGTCCGCCCCCGTCTCCAATGGCAGACAGTGATTCTACCGCGGCTATCCTGATGGTAAGCCGCTCATCGCTGTTTTCCGCGAGGCGCGAAAGAAAGGAAACGGCGTCCGTGGAGCGGGCCGCGCCAAGCGCGGAAACAATTTCCCGGCGGATGTCGTCAGGCGGCATGCGGGCGGTGTAATAGTCCATGAGGTATGCGGTAATTTCGTCCCGGAGCGTGCCGTTTCCACCGGCAATGCGGCCCAGGGCGCGGAACGCCTGGGGCCGGAAGCGGGTATCTTCCTGTCCGATGAGCGCCTCCAGTTCCCGCACCGCCCCGGCGCTTTTTACGCTTCCCAGATAATTTATCGCGGCGATAACGGTTTCGTTTGCCTCATTGTCCCATTCGGCAAGTGCCCGGAGCGCGCGCTCTTCAAGGCCGCCCTTTTCCCGTTCCGCGAAAAATTCAAATATGCCGGTAAGAACGCTGCGGTTAAGCGTCCGCTGTACAAGAACTGCCAGTTCATCGTCAAGATAATCGGCGTTTTCACTTTTAAGGGACTGGATAAGCGAAGCGATCTCGCTTTCCGTGCCATAGCGGATAGTATCTCTGCGCTGTTCCTCGACGGATTTTCCGGCTTCTTCCGCGAAACCCGCGCGCGGAACGGGAGACAGCATAAAAAACAGCGCGAAGACGGAAACGCACCGTATTGACGGACCGTTTTTTTTGATCATGGATGGTTCTCTCCTCCGTGGTATGTTTCAAGAAATTCTTTCCGGTAGGAAAGAAACCGGTTTTCCGCAATCGCTTCCCGCGCGCCACGCACGAGACGGTGCAGGAAAAAAAGGTTGTGATATGTCGCGAGCATACTGAACAGTATTTCTCCGTTTTTGAAAAGGTGGCGAAGATAGGCGCGGCTGTATTCCCGGCACACTTTGCACAAACAATTTTCGTCCAGGGGGCCGGTTTCCAGGCGGTGGACGGCCCGTTTGATGTTGAAAGCGCCGCGCGATGAAAAAACAAGTCCGTTCCGCGCCGCGCGGGTGGGAAGCACGCAGTCAAACATGTCGATGCCTTCGCCAATCGCGGCGAGTATGTATTCGGGCGTGCCGATGCCCATGACGTACCGGGGCTTTTCCCGGGGGAGCAGCGATGCGGTAGAGGCGAGAAAATCAAGAAATACCGCTTCTTCCTCGCCTACGGAAAGTCCCCCTATCGCGATCCCCGGGAGGCCGGACGCGCTTGCCGTTTCGGCGCTTTTCCGGCGAAGGTCCGGGAAAAAATTTCCCTGTACAATGGGAAAAAGAAAACCCGGATACCCCCGTTCGGTTTGCGCAAGCCACGCCTCGCGCGCGGAAACCAGCCAGCGGTCCGTTATGCGCAGGGCTTCTTCCGCTTCCGTGCGGGAAACGCCCCAGGCGGTGCACACGTCAAGCTGCATTTGGATGTCGCTTCCCAGCGCCGCCTGAATGGACACTGCGTCTTCCGCGCTGAAAAAGTGTTTTGAGCCGTCGATATGGGACCGGAATTCAACGCCGTTCTCATGGATTTTCCGCATGGGGGCGAGGGAAAATACCTGAAACCCCCCGGAATCGGTGAGTATATTGCGCTTCCAGTTCATAAAACGGTGCAGTCCGCCCGCGGCGGCGATGACATCCATTCCGGGCCTGAGGTAAAGGTGATAGGTATTTGAAAGCGCAATTTCAAATCCAATATCCGCAAGCGAAGCGGTTTCAATTGCCTTTACCGTGGCCGCCGTTCCTACCGGCATAAACACGGGCGTGGAGACGGGGCCGTGGGGAAGGCGCAGTATTCCTGTTCTGGCGTTCGAACCGGTGTCGGCGTGTACGGCCGTAAAAATGTCCATCAGGTTTTTGCGCCTCCCAGAAGCAGTACGCCGGCAGTGCTGAAAAAGGCGACCGGAAACCACGCGCCCACCGCCGGGGGAATATTGCCCGTCTGCGCAAGCATCATGCTGATCATTTCCATGACATAGTAAACCACGGCGGTTACGAGGCTTGTACCGAGGCTCATCAGGATGATATTTTTTTTGAAGCGCCCGCCCATGGAAATGGAAAGGATCATTACTACAAAGGAAACTGCGGAAAAGGAAAAACGGCGGTAATAGTCCGCCTCCGCGGCGGTATGGGGAAGCCCGGCGTTTTTCAGGTCCTGAATCAAAAGCCGCGCGTCCCGAACCGGCAGGGATTCTATTTCGACAGCGTTTCTGCGAAACGTATCGGGGTGTTCCCGGTATATTCCGCCGGGATTGTAGGAACGCACGCGGATAAAGCCGTCTTCCTCCCGGTAAATCAGGGCGTTTGAAAGAATCCAGAATTCTCCGTTCCAGTACGCGTCCGGCGCGCGGACCAGCGCGGTAAAACCGCCGTCTCCGTCGGTTTCGATAATGCTTATGCCGCTCAGACGGTCATTATCGGTGTCAAAATAGTCAACCTGGTAAATCAGTTTTCCGTTGTCTGTCTTGATAACCACGTCGGAATGTTCATTTGCGCGGGGCTGCTGGTGGAGCGCGGTACGGCTCAGGGAATTTTTTCTTTTCATGGTAGGGATTACTACCAGGTCCTGAAAAAAAAACGAAAGGACTGACGCCAAAATGCCGATTGCCACGAGCGGCGCGACAAAGCGGGAAAAGGGAATCCCGGCGGCGAAAATCGAGGTAAGCTCGTTCCGCGCGAAAAGGTCTCCCAGGGTATAGGCCGCGGCAAAGAGAAGCGAAAGCGGAATGGCATAGGATATGGCTTTGGGAAGGTAGAAAAAACTGATGATCAGTATTTCCGAAAAGGGAACTTCATAGTTAAGGTAACGCACCAGGTTTGAAAAAAGATCGATCAGGGCGACCAGGAGGCCGAACATTCCCACTACGATAAAAAAATGGGGAAAAACTGCCGTATGACATACCGGTCAAGAATCATCGCCGCACCCGCGTAAACAGCATAATAATCCCCGCGGCGAGGCAGAGGATATTGGGAAGCCACATTGAAAGGAACGGTGAAAAACCGCGCACGATTCCTATCGTCTGTCCGCCGAGCAGCATTGCCCAGTACATTGCCGCGATGATGGAGCCGATCAGCATGCCGAGAATCTGGCCGTTCTTTTTTGCGAGAAGCCCTACGGAAACGGCGAGCAGCACAAAGGAAAGCGCGGCGAACGGCAGTGAAAACTTTTTGTAAAATTCAAGCCGCCAGAGGGAAAGGTTCCGGTCCCGCCGGTAAACGCCTTCCACGGTAATATCGCGCGCAAGCTGCACGGTTTGGGTATTCAAATCCCGCCAGGTTGTCCGCGCGTCAGGCCCTCCCCGGAGGGCGTTTTCAACTTGCATCGCGCCGTTCAGTATGCGCATCTTTTGGCGGGTAAGCTGTTCGGCGAGATTTGCCTCCTTGAGGCGGATTTCCTTCCAGACGTCCAGCGAGCTCATCTCCCGGGGGCTTATGGCGGCGACATTCTGGATAATATCTTCCTGCGGCACAAAATAGCGCAGAAACGAAGCGGTGGCGTAATCGTAATCCTGCCGGGCCACTTCGCGCGAACTCTGCACAAACGCCCCGTGCAGGTCAAGGCTGAGCCCTGCCCGGCCCGCGTCCACCAGCTCCGCCCGCTTTGCCAGAATAAGCCGCCGCTCGCCGTCGCTCGTTTTATCAAGTATTACCATGTCGTCAATGGTTTTGCCCGTAACATTTCCGGTAACAATAATCGTGTCACGAAACCGCTTGACGGAATTTGCTTCAAGCTCAAGCGCGGGCGTGGAAAAGAGAATCCGCCGGTAAAGCCGCGCGTACTGCACGGTTCCAAGCGGCAGTAAAATATCATTTGCCACAAAGGAAACCATGGAAACCAAAATGCCCGCAACGACGGCGGGAAAGAATATGGTGCGGTAGGAAAGTCCCGATGAAAGCATGACGAGAATTTCATTGTCTGAACTGAGCCGCCCGATGGCCATGAGCGTTCCCACGAGGGAACCGAAGGGCGCGGCCATGGCGACAATCGAAGGGAGCGCGTACAGAATCAGGAGGGCCACTTCGTGCAGGGGCACCTGTTTTGCCATGATTTCACGGGCGATAAGCAAAAGCTGGTTGACAAAAAAGATGCCGAAGAAAAAGAAAAACGCCATCAAAAAATAGATGAGTATTTCCGAAAAAATGTAGCCGAAAAGGGTCGTGGAAAGCCGCCGTTTTCCCGGAATAACCGGGGCGGTGTACCAGTCGAGGGGAAGGCGGCGGAGAAGCAGGAGCCGTTCGCGGCGCGCGGCTTCCTGGCTTCTTCCCGTCCGGAAGGCAATGGCCCGCGCGAGAAGCGAGCGGTTTGCGCGGCGTTTTATTTCCGGCGCGGACGCGCCCCCGCCACGGTACGCAAAGGCGCGGGCAAGCAGGGAGCGCCGCCCCGCCTGAACCGCGGACGGCGCGTCTTTCCCCCGGTAGACGTTCGCGCGGTCAAGCAGCCCGCCCATGCCCTTTTTCCGTTCCTCCCGTCAGCGCCGGGGCGGGCGGGAGCCGCGGTCCCGGTTCTGGCTGATTTCCGGCGGCGTTTCGCCTGAAGGATCAACGGCGTCAATGTAGGAAAGATTGAGCCGCCCCAGCTTGTCGATTTCAAGCAGTTTGACGGGAATTTCCTGGCCCTCTTTCAACACATCCGTTACCCGGTCGATACGCTGCCGGGAAAGGCGCGAAATGTGAACCAGCCCTTCCTTGCCGGGAAGGATTTCCGCAAAGGCCCCAAAATCCATGATCCGTTTTACCGTACCGTTGTAAATCAGGCCCGCTTCGGGATCGGAAACAATGCCCAAAACCGCGGTTTTCGCGTCTTCGGCGTCTTTCGCGTTTTTCCCGTAAATCGTAACGGTACCGTCGTTTTCCGTATTGATCGTAACGCTGTACTGTTCGCAGAGGGCTTTAATATTTTTGCCGCCCGGTCCGATCAGCGCGCCGATTTTGTCCACGTCAATGCGGAGCGTTACGATTTTCGGCGCGTATTCGGAAATGGTGTCCGCGGGTTTTGAGATGGTCGCGTTCATAATGGCGAGGATGTGAAGCCTCCCGCGCTTTGCCTGATCCAGGGCTTTCCGCATCACCTCCGGGCTTACCCCGGCGATTTTGATGTCCATCTGAAAGCCGGTAATGCCGTCTTCGGTGCCGGCCACCTTGAAGTCCATATCGCCCAGATGATCCTCGTCTCCGAGAATATCCGAGAGCACCGCGTAGCGGGCGCCGGGTTTATTGTTTTCCGTGATGAGTCCCATCGCGATACCGGCGACGGGTTTTTTCATGGGGACCCCGGCGTGCAGCATGGAAAGGGTGCCGCCGCAGACCGTCGCCATGGAGGACGATCCGTTGGATTCCATGATCTCCGATACGACGCGGATTGTGTAGGGAAACGCTTCTTTTGAGGGGACCATCGCGGCGAGGGAGCGGCGGGCGAGGTTGCCATGCCCGATTTCCCGGCGGCCCGTTCCGAGGCGGCCCACTTCGCCCACTGAATAGGGGGGGAAATTGTAGTGGAGCAGGAAATTCTCCCGCTTGTCGCCTTCAATATCGTCGTAAACCTGTTCGTCAAAAACCGTTCCGAGCGTGGTTACGGCGAGGGCCTGGGTTTCGCCGCGCGTAAAAAGCGCCGACCCGTGGGTACGGGGAAGAATGCCCGTCTCGCAGGTAATGGGCCGTATGTCTTCAACACCCCGCCCGTCGAGGCGGAGCCCCTTGTCAAGAATCGAAGAACGGAGAATTTCGTACTCCATGTCCTCAAAAAGGGCGCCAAAAAGTTTTTTCTGGGTTTCGTCCTCAAGCTGGGACGCGTATTGCTCTGCCAGCGCGGTTTTTACCGCTTTAATTGCCGCGTGCCGTTCCATTTTGCCCGTGATAAAACAGGCTTCGGCAAGCCGGGGATACGCGGCGGCGCGTATGGCATCCCGGTTTTCCAGTGAAACGGAAAGTTCCGTCAGGGGAAGTTTCGGCTTGCCGGCAAGTTCCCGGAGCTTTTCCTGGAGCGCGCACAGTTCGGCAATTACGGTCTGGGCCTTTTCCAGGGCGGCGATCATGAGGTCTTCGGAAACTTCGTGCGCGCCGCCTTCCACCATGGTGATGCCGTCCCGTGTTCCGGCGACCACAATTTCAAGGCGTGATTTTTCTATCTCGTCATAGGTGGGATTGACGACAAGATCGTCTCCCACGGCGCAGACCCGCACGGCCGCGATGGGGCCGCCGAAGGGAATGTCGGAAATATGCACCGCCGCGGAACTTGCGATGATGGCGAGGATGTCGGGCGGATTTACCATATCCGTGGAAATGGTTGTGGGGACCACCTGAATTTCCCGTCCGAAAGTTTTATCAAAAAGGGGCCGCATGGGCCGGTCGATAAGCCGTGAAACGAGGATTTCCTTGTCCTTGGGACGGCTTTCCCGTTTGATAAACCCGCCGGGTATTTTTCCGGCGGCGTAGTATTTTTCGTTATAGTCCACCGTGAGGGGAACATAATCGAGGCCTTCCACCGAATCGGCGGAGGAACATACCGTGGCAATGACCACGGAACCTTCGTACCGGGCGAATACCGATCCGTTTGCCTGTCTGGCGATTTTACCGGTTTCAAGAATCAATTCTTTACCGGCGATTTGGTAAGTTACTTTCTGTACCATGTTTCCTTTCCCTGTTGATTTCCCGGAAAAAGTCCTTCCGCTGTCGCCATTGCTGGCGCAGCCAGCAATGGCACCGCCAGCAATGGCACCGCCAGCAATGGCGACGCCAGCGATGGCGATACCGCCCGCACAGGGGCGGCCGCGCGGGGACGAATTACCGTACACCCCATGGGGGCTATTTGCGGAGACCCAGTTCCTTGATTAATGAGCGGTATTTTTCCACGTCGGTACGCTGCACGTACTTCAAAAGCCGCCGCCGCTTGCCGACGAGGATCAGGAGTCCCCGCTGACTGGATTTATCCTTTTTGAATGTTTTGCAGTGCTCGGTAAGCTGATTGATACGCCTGGTGAGCAGGGCAACCTGGACTTCCGACGCGCCGGTATCTTTACCGTTTTTACCGAACTTGCTGACGATGGAAGCCGTCTCTTCTTTGTTCAAAGCCATATATGTTTACTCTCCTTGAGGAACACAATTACCGCCCGTATCATCCTCGGGCCCTGAAAATTCTACCCGCCACACCGTGTCCGGGGTATCATTGCCAATCATGCCGCCCGGGACAACGGCGCGGCCATTCTTTACGCCCACACCGGCGTCAAAAAAAAGCGCGATTTCTCCATCCGCTATCCGGGCCTCCGCCCGCGCGGGGGGTAATCCGTTCCGCCGCACGAGAACGGGCCATGTGCCGCCCGGCGGCAGTACGCGTCCCCGCATCCGGAACCGGACGTATTCGCGTCCATCATAATGACGAGTACCCACCGGGAGATCGATCTCCACGGGCCGGCCCAGCATCTCCGCCGCCTGGGCCACGTTTCCCGCACGGATAGCCGCCCGGATACGGCTTGAACTGACGCGGTCTTCTCCCCGGCGCACGCTTTCAACCACCGTAACATGAACGCCGGAAGCGGCAAAAAATGCCCGCGTTTCCGCCGCCCCGGTATCCATCCGGTGGCCGCAGTGAAAATTGCTCCCCACTGCGGCATAAGCCGGATTGCCCCATTTCAAAAGAAGGGTCAAAAAATCCTTACCCGCCATTGTACTGAAACGCGCGGAAAAGTCAATGAGGACGGCGGCGGCGGCGCCCGCTTCATCAAAAAGCTCAAGTTTCCGGGAAAGGCTCAAAATATCCCCCGTAAAGGCGCTTTTTTTGAGGAATTCCTTGGGATTCCGCCTACAGGTGATGACGAGGGGAATCAATTCGTTCCGCTCCCGTATCGCCTGGAGGAGCGCGGCGTGTCCCCGGTGGAGCCCGTCAAAAACCCCCACGGTAAGGGCGCTCCGCTGTCCGGCGGCGAAATCGAGAAACGCGCCGCCTGAAAATTCCTTCCAGTCAAAAACCTTCACGCGCCGCCCCCGGAAGCGGCGTTCGCCGTCCCGGCGTTCACCGGGACGGTGTTCACATAGCCGTATTTCCAGCCGCCGGCGGTCCGTTCGAGAAGCGCGATAAAGACGCCGCCGGGACCAAACACGGCGGCCGTTTTGCCGCTGTCCGCGAACGCGGTATCCGCGAACGCGGTGTCTGAGAATGCGGTGTCCGCGAACGCGGTATCCGCGAACGCGGCGAGAGGACGGCCCTGGAGGAGGCGGGCCGCTGTGTTACCGTCCGTTTCCACGGCGGGAATGCCGAGGCGGGAAAAAATGTCCGCGTTTATGGGCATCAGCGCCCCCGCCTGCGCGGTCCCTTCGCCGTTACCGGCGTCGCCGTAACCGGCATTGCCGGTTATGACGCCTTCCCGGGTTATTGTTACCGCGTCTTCCAGGCGGAAAGCGGCTACCCGCGTGCGTTTGAGCGCGGCGAGGCGGGCGCGGGAACCGGCGGCGCGGGCGATGTCCCGGGCGAGGGAGCGGATGTATGTCCCGCTTGAACAGTGGACCCGGATGCGCGCCACAGGATTTTCGTAGGAAAGGAGGCGGAGCGCGTAAACCGTAACCGGCCGTTCGTCCGGTTCCACCGCCGCCCCCGCGCGGGCGAGTTCGTAGGCCCGTTTCCCTCCCACATGCAGCGCCGAATAGGCCGGGGGCCGCTGGCGTATTTCCCCCCGGAACCGGGAGAGGACCGCTTCCAGGTTTTTTTGATCCGGGGGAGCCGCGCGGGCGATCACTGTTCCTTCGGGATCAAGGGTGTCCGTCTCTTCCCCAAAAAGAACTTCGGCCTCGTACACCTTGTCCCGGGAAGAAAACCAGGGGGCAAGTTTCAGCGCCCGGCCCGCTAACACAAGGAGAAGCCCGGACGCGAATTTATCGAGCGTACCCGTGTGTCCGGCTTTTGTGGTGGAAAGGTGCTTTTTAACCCGTCCCAGGGATTGAAAGGATGTTTCGCCCGGCTCCTTGTTAAGGAGAATAAGCCCGGACGGTGCGGGGTTTGACGCGGTACCGCGCATGGGCCGTCCCGCTTACTCCGCGCCGTTGCCAGCGGCAGAGGCATCACCGGCGGCGCCGGACGCGGCGGCTTCCCGTTCCAGGGTTTCAATTTTTTGTATAATTTCAAACCCTTCCCGCACGCCGCTGTCCGCGTGGAAGCGTAGTTTCGGCGTTTTGAAGACACGTATCTCCCCGGCAAGAACGCCCTGGATAAAGCCCGCGGCGCTTTGCAGTCCCGCGACGCCTTTGGCAAGGCCCCCTTCGCTCTTGTAGCTTGAGACATACACGTCGGCGGTGGAGAGGTCCCTGGACACCCTGACGCGGGTAATCGAAAGGAACGGGTCCACCCGGGGGTCCTTGATTTTTCCCGCGACAATAAGGGCCCCCAGTTTTTCCTGTATCAGGTTTCCAACCCGTTCGATCCGGTACGTGGCCATGCGGTTCCCGTCAGCCCAGTTTCCGGGCCACCTCGACAAGCTCGAAAATTTCAAGCTGGTCCCCGACCGTAATGGAATCGAAATTCTCGATGCCCATGCCGCACTCAAATCCGGCGGCCACTTCCCGCACATCGTCCTTGAAGCGGCGGAGGCTCGCTATTTTGCCCGTATGCACCACGATGCCGTCCCGGATCACGTTGACGCTGGCGCTCCGCTTGATATTTCCGGTAAGAACATAGCAGCCTGCTATGGTTCCCGCCTTCGGGACCTTGAAGGTATTCCGCACCTCCACGGAGGCGATAACCTCTTCCTTCATGTCGGGCTTGAGCATGCCTTCCATCGCCTGCTGGATTTCTTCGACGGCCTTGTAAATAACGTTGTATTTGCGGATATCGACCTTTTCCTGATCGGCGAGAAGTTTTGCCTTGGGCACCGGCCGCACGTTAAAGCCGATGATGATCGCGTTGCTCGCGATGGCAAGGTCCACGTCGCCTTCGTTTATCGCGCCGGGCAGGGCCTGGATAACGTGGAGGCGCACTTCGCTCGTGGAAAGTTTTTCCAGGCTTGTGCGGAGCGCTTCGGCGGACCCCTGTACGTCTGCCTTGATGATTACCTTGAGTTCCTGAATCGAACCTTCGTTGATCGTGTCGCGGAGGTTATCCAGCGTAACCTTGCGGATATTTTTCGCGTCCTCAAACCGCTTGAGTTCCTGCCGTTTTCCTGAAATGCTGCGGGCGGTTTTTTCGTCCTCCACCACCTGGAAGGGTTCTCCCGCGTTGGGGCCGCCTTCAAAACCCAGCACTTCCACCGGCATGGCCGGCGTCGCCTGCGTAATTTTTTCGCCCCGGTCGTTGAAGATTGCCCGGACCTTGCCCGGCCAGACCCCGGCCACAAAGGAATCGCCGATGTTGAGCGTGCCCCGCTCCACAATTACCGTGGCGACAATCCCCCGGCCGTGGTCTATCCGCGCCTCGAGGATTTTCCCTTCGGCGGTGTGCCCGAAATTCGCCTTGAGATCGAGAATTTCCGCTTCAAGCAGTATCATCTCGATCAGTTTATCTATCCCTTTTTTCTGGAGAGCGGAAATCTCGACAAACATGGTCTCTCCGCCCCATTCTTCCGGCTGGAGCCCCAACTCGGAAAGCTGGCTCTTTACCCGGTCGGGATTCGCTTCGGCCTTGTCGATTTTGTTTACCGCGACAACGATAGGAACGTCCGCTTCCCGCGCGTGGTTGATGGCCTCAACCGTCTGGGGCATTACCCCGTCATCGGCCGCCACCACGAGTATTACGATGTCCGTTACCTGCGCGCCGCGCGCGCGCATCCGGGTAAAGGCTTCGTGGCCGGGCGTGTCAAGGAACGTGATGCTGCCCTGCGGGGTGTCCACCATGTACGCGCCGATATGCTGGGTGATGCCGCCGAATTCCCCGCCCGCCACGTCGGCGGAGCGGATGGCGTCCAGCAGTTTTGTTTTTCCGTGATCGACATGGCCCATCACGGTTACCACGGGCGGACGCGCGGTCATTACCGCGCCCTCGTCGGAGCCGCTTTCAATGACCGTTTCCTCGTACAGGCTGATGATCCGCGTTTCCGCGCCGAATTCCGCCGCGAGAAGCGTCGCCGTGTCCGCGTCTATCTGCTGGTTAATCGTAACCATCATGCCCATGCTCATCAATTTTTGGATGAGATCGGACACTTTGAGATTCATTTTCCGGGCCAGTTCGGACACCGTTACCACTTCCATAATGTCGATGGATTTGGGCACCGGGTTGGCCGTACTGATGGCTTTTTTCTTGGTCTGGAGGAGTTTTTCCTCCATCTCGTGATTTTTGCGCTGATAAACGGGCTTGCGGGCTTTGAAGGTTTTTTTGACGCCGCTCTTTCCGCTTTCCACGCCGCCGGTTCCGCCGCCGGGACGGGGCGCGGACGAACCGCCGGGGCGCGGGCCGAAGGGGGGACGTGAACCGCCCGCGCCGCCGGGACGGGGCGTAAAGCCGGGGCGTGAACCACCCGTTCCGCCGGGGCGCGGGCCGAAGGGGGGCCGGTTTCCGCCGGGTCCGCCGGGACGGGAAGAAGGGCCCCGCCAGCCGCCGTCCCGGTTTCCTGTTCCGG
>JAITGJ010000134.1 GCA_031280705.1 Spirochaetaceae bacterium | reverse complement strand
TCAGAGCGCCGGGCCCGCCGCCCGGCCCGGCCCGGGGCGCTCCCGGCCGCGTCCCTTCCGCGCTCCCCCTCCTGCCTTCCGAGATGCCTCAAATAGAAATGTTACCGACAGCCCCCTTCCCCCGAAGGGGTGGGCGCAATCCGTAACAACGCCGCCCCCATTAAACCCCCCTTCGGGGGCCTTGACACATTTCGTAAAACCGGTGTATGGTATGTTCCATGGTAGTTCCGGCAAAGCCCGAGCGAAAAATAGTTGCGTTTTTTCCGCTGAAACAGCCTGACTTGGCACTTTTTTGTCTCTCTCTCTCTCTCTCTCTCTCTCTCTCTCTCTCTCTCTAAACCCTCACCTGAATCTTTTTTCATACACCCGGAGAGGTCTGTCCAAAGAATCACACCGGCCCCGGGCTGTGTCATCTCCCCTTACGCCCCGTCAAAAAACTTTCTTCCCACTATAACCATCCCCCAAGGAGTCCCCCATGGCAATTATTAACAATGTAACAGAAACCCTGCACCGCATCCGGGCGAAGCTCTACCCCAACTACCTGCACGGCGTGGACGGCGCGTTTATCGCGCGGACGGATGACGAGGCATCGCTCACCATTGAGCAGGTGTGCGCCGCGCTCAAGAACCGGGGCGGCTTCACCGGGAACTATCAGGACCTGGTGGAGTATGTGCGGCAATTTTTTGATGAGGCCGCCTACCAGCTCTGCGACGGCTTTTCCGTGAACACCGGGTATTACAGCCTGCACCCGCGCATCGGCGGCGTCTGGCAGAACGAGATGGAACACTATGACCCGGTAAAACACCCGGTACGCTTCAGTTTCCGCGCCTTAAAACCCCTGCGCGATTTGGCAAGCCATATCGAAGTGCTGATTGAGGGCGTGGCGGAGACGAGCGGCTTTATCGCGGAGATTACGGACGTTACCACGGAAGCCGTAAACGAGACACTCACGCCGGGCGGAATGTTCGCGCTGGCCGGGCACAAGATAAAGATTGCCGGGGACAGCGCGGACTGCGGGGTGTACTTTGTGAACGCCGCCAATGCCACGGAGCGGATTCAGGTTACCGGGCACCTCGCGGACAACACGGCAAGCCGCATTGTGGGCATAATCCCCGCGCTGGCGGCGGGGCAGTGGCAGGTAGAGGTGGTAACGCAGTTTAGTTCGGGATCGTTTGTGGTGAAGGAGCCGCGTACCGCGCGTCTTGCGGCTGTTTTAAGCGTGGCGTAGCGCGGCGGAACACACGCGGGCTATGTGTGGGGACACACGCGGGCTATGTGCGGCGGCACACGCGGGCTATGTGCGGCGGCACACGCGGACTATGTGCGGCGGCACACGCGGGCTATGTGGCGGTACACACGCGGGCTATGTGCGGGGACGCACGCGGGCTATGTGCGGCGGCGCGCGCGGACGGGACCGCGGCGTTACGGAAAAGCGCCCATACCGCCGGATTTATCCGGCGTTTGGATATATCAAAGCCGGCGGGCGATAAACGCGCAGGAGCATAACGCATGAAACACAAAACTTTTGCAAAAGCGGGCATGGCGGCGCTTGCGCTGTCATTTTTTATGATGATTGCCCTGACGGGCTGCCCCATGGACGGAGAAACCGGCAGTCCGGGGAACCCGGTTACGTTGACCGGTGGAGAGTGGACAAGCGGGCGTATTTCAGAACCGGATAAAGACGGAAACAGGGATATTAACTGGTACACCTTTACCGCGGCAAGCGCCGATAAAATTTACCGGATACAGTGGGCGGATGCTGGTCAGTACGGGGCATATACTCCGGTTCCAATGTGCGACATATTTGTTACCGCATACCAGTCCGATAAAAGCACGGTTTTATTTTCATCGACAGACCAAGGTTTTTCTCCCGCACGGGCGATTCCGCGCTATGCGGGAACCGTGTACCTGAAAGTGGCAGGGGCGTATAGTTTTTCAAATTCTACCGGCACCTACGCCATAAAGTATTATGAGGAAGGCGATGCTATTGTTTCCTTGTCCGCTAATACCTGGGTAAACGCGAGGCTTGATGAATCTAGTGAAGAAGATATGTACACGTTTACGGCACAGGCAGGAACAACCTACGGCATACAGTGGGCGGATTCTGACCAGTACGGGGCATATATACCGGTTCCAACGTGCGACATACGTGTTACCGCATACCAGTCCGATAGAGCCACGGTTTTATTTTCACTGACAGACTCTGGGTTTACGACACCAAAAACGATTACGAGTTATACAGGAATCGTGTACCTGAAAGTGGTTGGGTACAACACCGGCACCTACGCCATACGATATACAAGCCCGTAGCGTTTTGGACACAGGCGCACTCCCTTGTATACGTTGCGCGGGGAGGGTCCGTCCTTACGGCAATAATGCCGTAAGGACGCACGGAGACGGAACGTCCGCACGGCAGTGCGCAGGCCGCGCGCAGCACGACGGGCGGCGCGGCCATCGCTAGATCGGTTCGTCAACGGGGATTTCGGCGGGCGGCGCGGCGGAACCGGAGAGGGGCCGGTCTTCTTTCATGCCGCGCCACACTTTCGCCGTAATGGGAATGGCGAAAAGAAAGGCGCCCGCGTCCGCCACGGGCTGGGCTATCTGTACGCCAAGCATCCCGAACAGGGATGTGAGGATAAACACCGACGGGATAAGGAACAGTCCCTGCCGCGACATGGCGAGGAGGCTTGCCTCAACGGGCTTCCCGATAGTCTGGAGCATCATATTGCTTAAAAGTACCGATCCCATAAAGGGAAATACACCGCACATACAGCGAAGCGTAAGCGCGCCGATGCGTATTACTTCCAGATCTTCCTTGCGGAAGACGGCAATTATCTGTTCCGCAAACAGAAACCCCACAACCGAAAACGGAATGGCAAGGCCCACGGAAAGTTTAAGGCAGAACCAAAACGCTTTTTTCACCCGGCTGTAAATACGCGCGCCGTAATTGAAGCCGCAGACCGGCTGGAACCCCTGCCCAAACCCCACCTGAATGGAAAACGCCGTCATGGCAACCCGGTTCACAATGGAAATTGCCGCAATGGGCGCGTCGCCAAACGCCCCGGCAAAATTGTTGAGAACGATCGCCCCAAGGCTCCCCAGCCCCTGCCGGAACAGCGAAGGAAGTCCGCCGCGCACCATTTCCCGGTACAGGGCGCGGCGCGGCGTAAAATTTTTCGGCGTTATTGCCAGGTTGCCCGTGCCGGAACAGCCCCGGTAGAGGATCGCGCAGCCCACAAACTGGCTGATGCACGTGGCCAGAGACGCGCCCGTTACGCCAAGATCCAGCACAAAAATAAACAGGGGGTCAAGCGCGATATTGAGCACCGCGCCGGAAATCATGCCGATCATGCCGTAGACGGCGCTTCCCTGAAACCGAAGCTGGTTGTTCAGTACAAGCGAACCGGCCATCCACGGCGCGCCCACCAGAATAAAAAGCATGTACCGGCGGGCATAGGGAAGGATCGTTTCCGTGGAACCCAAAATACGGGAAAGGGGCGAGAGGAAAAAAAGCCCCGCGGCGCCGATAATGGCGACCGTGATAATCGCCGAGAAAAAACCCGTCGCGGCCATTTTTGCGGCGGTTTCCGCGTCCCGCGCGCCGAGGCGGCGGCTGATATAATTCCCCGAACCGTGCCCAAAAAAGAAGCCCACCGCCTGAATCACCGCCATCAACGGAAAAACAACCCCCACCGCGGCAACGGCGCTGGTTCCCAGCGTACTTACAAAAAACGTGTCCGCCATGTTGTAGAGCGAAGAAATCAGCATGGTAAGGATGGTGGGGACGGCGAGGCCGCACACAAGCCGCTCCACCGGCGCGGTGGTCATTTGAACAAATTTTGCCTGCTGGTCAAGGGGTGGTTTCATGATACAGTCATCGTACACAACAACAGGAACCTTGCTCAACCCGCCCAAAAGCGGCCTCCATGGCGGATTTGGCGGGGTGGCGTAGTGCGGGTTTTTGCCTCCGGCAAAAACCCAAGCCCAAACCGCGTAGCGGTTTGGGCACGCATCCATGCCGCGTTTGGGCACCTTATCCAAAACCGCGCGGTTTGGTATACTTTCCCGTGGATCAGGTCCGGCGGCGGAACGGACCGTATTATGCACAGCGCAGTCCCCGGTTAGTAACCATACCGGGTGGAATTGGATGTGCGTTTTGCCGGTTCACGATAAGGAGTGTGCGGTGGCAGGTCTTGGCGTTGTTTTTCTCGTGATTTTTCTCGCAATGATGACTGCGGTCGGCGTGTGGGGCATGAAGCGTACCCGCACCCTGAATGATTTTTTCCTGGGCGGACGGACGCTCGGGCCGTGGGTTTCCGCGGTGGCCTACGGCACCTCGTATTTTTCCGCGGTTATTTTTATCGGTTTTGCGGGCACCCAGGGCTGGCAGTTCGGGCTTTCCGCCCTGTGGATAGCGCTGGGGAATGCCCTCGCGGGCGCGGGCGCCGCCTGGCTCGTGCTGGCCCGGCGGACGCGGACCATGACCTGGAACCTCGACGCCATGACCATGCCGGAATTCCTGCAAACCCGTTACGGCGCAAAGCACTTAAAGCCACTCGCCGCGCTCATTATTTTTATCTTCCTTCTGCCCTATTCGGCGTCGGTGTTCAAGGGGCTGGGGCATCTTTTTGAAACGGTTTTCGGCATTCCCTACGATATTGCCCTCCTTATTATGATTGCCTTTACCGGCGTGTATTTGATCCTGGGCGGTTACTTCGCCATCGCCATAACGGACTTTATTCAGGGGATCATCATGTTCGCCGGCGCGGGGATGATGGTGCTGGCGCTGTCGGGACGGGGCGGCGGCTACCTCGCCATGGCCCGGGAGGCGGCCCGCGCCTATGCGGAGCATATTCCGGAGGCGGCGCGGCCCTCGGCGCTGACCGTCATTTCCCTTGTTTTTATGACAAGTTTCGGCACCTGGGGGCTTCCCCAAATGACGCAGAAATTCTACGCCATTAAAAACGAAAAAGTGATTATGCGCGCGGCGCTGGTTACTACCATATTCGCCCTGATGATCGGGTTCTCCGCCTACTCCACCGGGGCTTTTTCCCATGTGTTTTTCGACAATACCACCGTGCCCCGGACCGCCGCGGGGGGCGTCAACTACGACCTTATTGTACCGTCCCTCCTGACGGCGCAGCTCCCGGACGTGCTGCTCGCGCTGATTCTGCTCCTGGTTCTTTCGGCGTCCATGTCCACGCTGTCTTCGCTGGTGCTGGTGTCGTCCTCGGCGGTGGCCATCGATCTGTACCCCGCGCGGCTGTCCGGCAATACGGCAAAAAACCGCTCCGCGGCGCTGATGCGCCTCCTGTCGGCGGTGTTCATCGTTATTTCGTATTTTATCTCACGGTTCCAGCTCAGCATCATCGTGTACCTGATGTCCCTGTCCTGGGGCATCGTGTCCGGCTCGTTTGCCGCGCCCTATGTGTACGCCCTGTACTGGAAACGCGCCACCAAAGCCGGCGCCTACGCCGGACTTCTTGCGGGCTTTGTTACGGAAATCGCGCTTTTCTTCGCGCTGGGGTCCGCGCG
>JAITGJ010000059.1 GCA_031280705.1 Spirochaetaceae bacterium | reverse complement strand
CTCCGGAAGATCCGGCGCGCTACGACCTTGCCCTGTTTGGCTGGGGAGCATCGGGCGCCTAGCGCGGGGCCGGGGGGTATCAAACCCTGCGGCAAATAAAACGCTGGACGGCGTGGAGTGTCGCACCGCAAAACTCCACGCTGATTGCCTCTGGCGGTCAACAACTCACCGCCATCTATTTTTAAGGGATAGATCTGCCCAAAACAGACCGGTTCTGATAAAACACATCCCATTTCTGATACCAAATGCCTTGTTTATCATCAGAAATACTCCATTGGTGATCAAGAATGATTCGCTAAAAAACTGATTTCTGTCATCAACAGGGCGTTTCCGGTGAGGAATGGCATAAAACAGCGCGCGGCGCGGATCGCGTGAAAGGAAAACGGTACGGTATACAGGCATTGGCTGCCCAATAGACGCGCGGATCAGCCTTGCAGTCAAAACCGGGGAATGCGGGAACCGTAATGTACACGCCATATCGTCTTGCCGCTTGAATGGGGATGTATTATACTGCCTTCCCGAAGTAAACCGCTTCCGTTTGAAAACAGGAAAATGGCACATGCCCCTGGATGATAACGGCAGAAACGCGTCATGATTTATTTGAACGGCGGGAAAACCGCAAAGGAGTTTTTGTGAAAACCTCATTGTTTGTCCTGGCCTTTATGGCCCTGTATGCGGGCACGGCATACGGCGGCGGCCTCTCGGAAGAGGATTTGGTCAATGTACAGGAAATTAGTCTGGAACGCGTTACGGGCATAGAAGTTGCGTATCGGTGGGAGAAAATCGTCATACGGCAAAATGACGCGGATACTTTTGTGATAAAAGAATATATGAACAAAAATGATCCCCGTTATTATGCCCGGCTCTCAAACGCGGGAAATACCGTTATGGTTGAACGGGGCCGCCGGCCTTTCGGGTTCTTCATCAATACATTTGATGTTCGCGCGGAGGTTTTTGTGCCACAGTCCTATTCCGGCGCCATAACCATAAAAACGGCAAGCGGCGGCATTGAGGCGCCGGGCGCATTTATCTGTCAAAAAATAAATATCGAGACGGCAAGCGGACATATACGCATTAATCGTATTGCCGCCGGGGCGGTACATTTACAGGCGTCAAGCGGCGGTATCCGCGCTGAACGTGTAGAAGGGAACCTTACCGTCAAAACAACAAACGGGAGCATCACGGTTGGCAGCGTGGAAGGCGATGCCGCAGCCGAATCGTCGAGCGGGGACATCAGGCTTGAGCAGATAACGGGTTCATTGCGGGCAAAGACGGCAAGCGGCGGCATCAGGAGCGGGCCGGCCGGCGGGAACGCTTTCGCGGAAGCGGCAAGCGGAAGCATTGATTTGGATACGGTAAGCGGAAATATAACGGCAAAAACAACGAGCGGAAGCATTCGATGCAGGGCCGGGGACAATGCGGAAGAAATATCTCTTGAGTCATCGAGCGGCGGTGTAACCCTTGAACTACCACGCAATTTCAGCGCCAATTTTTCGTCAAGGACATCAAGCGGCGTATTATCGGCGCCGTTTTCAGAAACGCTGTTTAGCCAGGTTTCCGCCCCGAAGACCGTCCGGGGCATTACCGGCGGGAATAATCCCGTAAAAAATATCGCCATAAAAACAACTTCGGGTTCAATACGGGTGCGGTGGACGGATTAGACAGCAAAGGAGTGAAAAATGGAACAGGATACGGGGTGAAAAAGAAATGGCGTGCATCTGTTTTACCGTGTTGTTTACGGTTTAGCCTCTAGCAAGGGGATTCCGCAATAGGTGTTTATATTCCATGGATTTTGGTTTTTGGGCGGGGAATGGAATGTGAGACATATTGTGTTAGGGTGCTGCGGTGCATTTTGCGGATACTTGGCCGATAACCAGCCGCGTTAGCGAACAAGTCCAGTGAAAGAAATGAAATCGGGTAAAGCCCGGTGCGCATAACCGCCTGCGGCTGTTTTGCGTCCGGCGCGCCGGGACGCCCGCCTCCTCCGGCGGAGGGAGAGCGGGCTGGCGCGCCGCCGTCTACCGTCCGTGGCAGAACTTGTACTTTTTCCCGCTCCCGCAGGGACACGGGTCGTTCCGTCCCACCTTGGGCATGGCCCGCACCACCGTAACCTTTTCCGCGTGTCCCTGGGCGGCGGGCGGGGCCGCGCTTCCCGTAGTGGTCCGGCTTTCACCGCCGGCGGTAAAGGCCCCCATCGAGCCGTGGCTGGCCGAGTGGTTCATGGCCGGTCCCTGCCGGGCATCGCGGTCTCCGGCAAGCTGGATGCGCACCAGGTGTACCCGGGAGGCGATTTCCGCGCGGATTGTGTCGATCATCGTGTCGAAAATCTGCGCGCCTTCCAGTTTGTATTCCGTGAGCGGATTTTTCTGCGCGTAACTGCGAAGGTATACTGATTCCCGCAGTCCTTCCATATTTTCCAGATGATCGAGCCACTTCCGGTCAATTGACTGGAGGTACTGCATTCTGATAAACGCATTGATGTTTGCCTTTCCGGCAATCTCTTCCTTGCTGGCGATGTCCCGTTCAAGGTCCGCAATAATCCGATCGCGCAGTTTTTCTGCCTGATAGATTTCCTTTCCTGTGCCTTCCGGCCTGAACGGATAGCCGAACCGTACCTTGAGATACTCCACAAGCTCCTGCACCGCGCGGGCCTGATCGCGCTTCGCGGTTTCGCTATAGGCGGCGAGGGCGCTGTCTACCATGTCCGCCGTGGCATCGCGGATGCGGCCCGCGAGATTGTCATCCTTGAGTATGGCATCCCGCTGTTCGTAAATAAATTTCCGCTGCTGGTTAAGCACATCGTCGTATTCAAGGAGGTGTTTGCGAATTTCAAAATTCCGCTCCTCTACTTTTTTCTGTGCCCGTTCGATGCTCTTGTTGAGCCAGGGATGATAAATCGGCTCTCCGTCCTGCATGCCGATTTTCGACATGAGGCTTCTGATATTGTCGCCGCCAAAGAGCCGCATCAAATCGTCTTCCATGCTGATAAAAAACTTTGAGCGGCCCGGGTCTCCCTGACGTCCCGACCGTCCCCGGAGCTGATTATCGATGCGGCGGCTTTCGTGCCGTTCCGTGCCGATAACATAAAGGCCGCCGAGCGATTTTACTTCCCCGTAATCCGCTTTCCATTTTTCGTATTCATCGCGGTAAATCTCCGCGTACTTTTCCGGCGCGGCGGTTGTTCCCGCCCGCTTGCGCGCGCGATGTTCGGGATTGCCGCCCAGTTTGATGTCCGTGCCGCGGCCCGCCATGTTGGTGGCGATGGTTACCGCCCCCTTCGCGCCCGCCTCGGCAATAATTACCGCTTCGCGGGCATGGTTTTTCGCGTTGAGCACCTCGTGCGGTATGCCCCGCCGGGTGAGGAGCGCCGCGATCCGTTCGGATTTTTCGATGGAAACCGTCCCCACCAGAATCGGCTGGCCCTTTTTGTGGGCGTCCGCAATCTCATCGCAGAGGGCTTCGTACTTGTCCTTTTCGTTCAGGTACACTACATCGTCTTCATCATTGCGCGCCACGGGAAGATTCGTCGGGATAACCGCAACGTCAAGGCTGTAAATGCGGGAAAACTCCACGGCTTCTGTGTCGGCGGTGCCGGTCATGCCGGAGATTTTACGGTAGAGGCGGAAGAAATTCTGGAACGTGATGGTGGCGAGCGTCCGGTTCCGCTGGGCAATGCGTATCCGCTCCTTCGCCTCAATTGCCTGGTGGAGGCCGTCTGAATAGCGCCGCCCGTGCAGAATGCGGCCCGTAAATTCGTCCACGATCTGCACCTGGCCGTCTTCTACCACATAATCTACATCAATATGAAACAGCTTGTGCGCACGGAGCGCCTGGGTAAAGTAGTGAATGTACTCGAAATTTTCCTCGTCAACAATCGCGCCCTTAATCAGATTCCGCTTTTTGAGCAGTTCTTCTATTTTTGCAAGGCCGTCGTTGGAAAAGGAAACGCTTTTGTTTTTTTCGTTGAGTTTGTAATCGCCGATTACTTCCTCGCCCTGGGCTTCATCGGGATAATCGCCGTTTTCCTTTTTCCGGATTTCTTCCAGCGTGGAAAGCAGGCGGTCCACTTCCGCGTATTTCCACGTATCGTCCTCTGCCGCGCCGGAAATGATAAGCGGCGTCCGCGCTTCGTCTATCAGAATTGAGTCGATTTCGTCAACTACGCAGAAATGGTGTCCCCGCTGGACCCGCCGGGAAAGGTCCCAGAGCATATTGTCCCGCAGGTAATCGAAACCGAACTCATTATTGGTGCCGTAGGTAATGTCGCAGGCGTAATTTTGTTTCCGCCGCTCGTTGTCCATGTCGGAAAGAATTGTTCCCACGGTGAGTCCCAGGTAACTGAATACGGGCCGCATCCATGCCGCATCGCGGGAAGCCAGGTAATCGTTTACCGTAACCACATGAACGCCTTTCCCGGTGAGGGCGTTAAGATACACCGGCGCGACGCTCATCAGGGTTTTACCCTCGCCGGTTTTCATCTCAACGATTTTTCCCTGATGGAGCACGATGGACCCCAGCACCTGAACATCGTAGGGCCGTTCCCCCAGGTTCCGCCGCGCCGCTTCCCGCGCCAGGGCAAAGGCTTCCGGCAGAAAATCGTCGGGGCTTTCCCCCCCGGCGAGGCGTTCCCGAAAGCGGGCGGTTTCTTCGGGGAACGCCTGTTCCGGCAGGGCGGCGGCCCACGCTTCTTTTTCGTTTACCGCGTGCAGGATGGGCAAAAGCGCCTTGAGGTCCCGTTCGTGCTGGGTGCCGAACAGGGCTTTGACGAATTTTTCAAGCATAGGGATACTGTAGCCCCGAAAGGCGGCAAGGTTCAAGGCCCAATGCCCAGGGCCGCTACGCGGCCCTGGGCATTGGACGGAACCCGCGCGGCAGGTTCCACGGGGCGCGCAAGACGCAGCGCGTCCTGCGCCGGGCTTTTTTTTCGCGGAGCGCAAAATAAGTCATCTACGCGCGGCCGCCGGGGGCCGTTAAACATGAATCAATGGCAAAACTTGAAGAGGAATTTCACCTTGATCCGGTCCTGTCCGGGCAGTTTTCCCGTATTGCCGATAATGCCGTCCGTGATTATCCACTTCTGGTACGAGGAGAAACCCATGTGCCGGATGCGGTAGTACCAGTTCTGGTAGTCATTGTTGATGCCCACCATATTGGTACTGCTGGCAACATTGTCGTCAAAGCGCATCCCGGTTCCCTGGTGATTGACATTGTTGTAACCGACGGGCGGATCGTTTGAGGGAGTGAACCCCCGGAACGTGTACCCGGTTTTGGGCTTAAGGGTAAGTACACAGCTATAATATCCCTTTTGGGCAGTTGTCCCATGGTTCTCGCCCCCCGGCAGCAGGATAGAACCATCAAAACCGTTAGCCTGATCACTACGGAGCTTCCACGCCGCGTTTAGTTTCCAGGGCTGGGCGCCGCTCCTAACGCCGCTGGGCGCAACATCCCAATTAACTTCGTAATGCGAAGCGATTGCCCAGTCGCTTTCCTGTCCATGCACCGCAGGGTCAACCCAGGGGAAAAAGTACCATTGGGCCGATTCAATCTCGTATTGGGTCCAGGCCGGGGTATTGGCCCAGAAGGTACTTAAATCCGCCCCGGGGTGCAGCCAGGTGGTTTTTTTGCTGGTCAATCCTATATCGGTAACGGTAGACGGAACCGTCGTGTTGCGGAGCAGTTCCGAATCAATGGTGATATGCGGCCATTTCCATTGCAGGTTAACGGTGCGGGTCGCCTCCGCCTTGATGTGTAAATCCAGGTAATAGGAATGATCCCGCCCGTACCAGAGGCTCGCGGTTGTACCATTGCCCGCCGGATTATATACGCGCACGGCGTACGCCCCCGGAGGAAGCAAAAATTCGATTTTCTGTCCGGGCAAAAGGCCGTTGTTGTTGTCGTATACGATAAACCGCTGCGGCGTCATGCTGCTCACGCCAACCTGCGACGCCTGCGGCCCGTTCACCGTGGTGTTTGACTGTACGACATTGTACACGTGCGCGGCGGGATCCGCCGTTTCACTTTCGCTTCCCGCGATAATCTGTATCCGCGCGAGCGGCCCGGCGTCCCCGTACTGGCCCTGCCCGGTTCCCGCGTGAAAGAATGTAATTTTTACCGTGCCGGTTGGGGTGTCGCGGTCCGGCGCGCCCTGTGCATAGGGATCGAAGTTATACACCTTCGCGCTGCCCGCGGCGATAAACACATTCCCGCAGTCGTAGGTGATGCGCTTTTCGTTCACCATAATGGAGGTTCCCGGAACCGCGGTACCGGGGCTGTAAAAATTCCAGTGATACGAACCGCCCACAATCAGCAGTTTGTACGCGCCTTCCGGAATAGCGCCGAATGTGTGGTAATCCTGCTTCTCTACATACGCGTCCCCGGTGTAGGCGGTAGAACCGTTGTAGTGAAGCGCCCCGTTCGCGGGCGGCTGCGGATAAAGCGGATTGCCCGGCGGTACATAACCGTCCCACGAGGCGGCGCTCATTTCCCGGTACAGATAAATCTTGAATATCTTGAACGGAAGCTGTCCGGCGTAGCGGTTGTATATGGTAAGCGCGCCGTCCGCCGCGCCGCTTCCACCGCCTCCCCCGCCGCCTTCCGTAGTCCTCGGCGAATCTTTTGTGATAAAGACATCTGTAATCGTTTCATCAATGATCCGCGCCACTTCTTCGTAATACTCATTGGCGGCCACGTAGCACTGCACAATATAGTCCCGCCGTGAGTTGGGCGTATCTCCCGCGCGGAGCGTCCGTACCTGCGAGCCGCCATCCTGCGCAATCGAACCGGAAAGTTCAAGCGGCTCCGGTTCATAATTGTTTATCTGGGTACGGGTAACGATTCTGGTGATGGGCCGGTCCGGCAGATTGTTCACGATGCGCAGCGAGCCGAACCCGGACGGGGGCCGGTCCGTAATCAGGGAGTCCGTATACTCCACGTCCACCGTCTGCCCCGCGAGAATGGAGCGCGAAATTGCCACGCTGGGCAGGTCTTTGCCCAGAAGCCGGAACCGGATTGCCCAGTTCCCGCGCGGGAGCACCAGATTCGGGGCGGAAGCCTGTCCCGGCGCGATATTGCCGCTCATGCCTGCGGGCGCGGGGATCGCCGACTGGATCCAGGTTGCGCCGTTATTGTATTCAACGCCCGTAATATAGGTAAGCGTTGATTTATTGATCACATGCAAAAATCCCTCATCCTCGGAAATCACATCACCGGGGTTGGCGTTGCCGGAAAGATCCGCGTCCGGCGGCGGGAGCCACTGCGTTTCCAGGGAGCCGGAAGCGGTGCGCGTTTTGTAGAAATAGAGCGTTGTGGCGTTGCCTTCGGTTACCATTACATCATTTATGGAGGTGGTGGCGCCGTGCGGGCCGTAAATCGCCGTAACCTTCCAAAGCCCGGCCGGAAGCGCAACGGAGCGCTGATTGCTCTTTTCCGGACCCGGTTCAAGATCAGGCGCGCTGTCCTGTCCCGAATGAGGGTCAAAACTTACCCGGTTGACGGCAAAATCACGGGTAAGGTTTTTGATAATGAGTCTGCCCTCACCCGGCGCGATGTCTCCGCCGCCGGTGGACCCCTGCGTACTGCCGTAAGATGGCAGCCCGATGGGGTTAAGACAGGAGACCAGGACAAGGGAGGCCGCCATTGCCAGCAGCATGCATTTCTTCGCAAAAGACAAATTCATATAAGACTCCTTGTGGGGAGAAGATTTGGGGAAACGCGGCAACGCCGCATAAAAAAGACAAACGGGGGCAGGGAACGGATGGCTCCGCACAAAAAACGGACGTTTCCCGCGCGCATATTTTTCCGCGGGGAAGCGCACCGGCGGCCAAAAAAGACGCGGTGGTTTTTTATCCAACTTATCGTAAATAAAGAAATTACATAACTTTTTCGCGGAAATGTACGGTTGGGGGGGGGGGGGATTCCACCGGCAAAACGCGCCGCGCGGGTTTCTTCGCACCGGAAGGACTCATGTATTCCATAAGGTTAAGTATTGTTCCCGGCTATTGCTTTTGCAAGGAAAAAATGGAAAATATTGTGAATTTTTGCCGGAAGAGGGGGAATTGAGCATTGAAAGAGGAGCATTGAAAGTTGCGCATGGAGAAATGAGCGGTTTTCCTCTTTCCACTGCTCAATTTTCAATTTTCCCCCCGGATGGACACGGCTCCCCGGTGCGGCGTGGATCCCCGGATTACTTGACAGCATACGGCGGTTGCTTCATCTTGTATAGCAAGCGATACAACCATGCCGCAGATGAATAGAGGTC
>JAITGJ010000020.1 GCA_031280705.1 Spirochaetaceae bacterium | reverse complement strand
TACTTTTTCTATTTTCCTTCCCGGTAGAGGCATTGTTTCATTCTTTTGTGTCCCGTTATTATTGCATCCGGATTGTATTCATCAGGAATTCCAGGCGCCGTTACTGCTTCATAATTTTCGTTCAGTTCAAGTGATTGGATAATTGACAAATCCCGCTTAAAAAACGATACATAAAACAGCTTCCCCATCCAATAGATTCTGCGGCACGCAGCATATTTTGGGCTGCCGCCGTTCCGTTGATTTTTGACCCGGGACAATTTTTACTGCCGGGGGTTCCGGGTCAGGCAGTAATTCCAGGCCCCGGCGGAGGAAGCGCGGTGAAGAAATCCCGGGGAAAAAACCGGTACAAACCGCCGGTTAATACGGTTCCGCCGGGAATGTCCGGACGGCGGGCGGTGTGTTCAGTTCTGCTTCCGGTACCAGGCGATCCAGGTACTCATCATCAAAAAATGCCGCAAGCTCCTTTGCCATGGCGCGGGTAAAGTAAAATACCATCCGGCCCGAAGAAACCTGCCGGCTTGTATCAGGCTCCCGTTCATCCCTGGCGATGCGCTGGGTTACGGTAAAATACGGGCTGCCGCTTTCAAATCGATATCCCAGTTCCATCACGGGAAACCCCTGGTATTCCCGGGTGATACCGGACATGCGCCATTCAATCTTGCCCGTCATTGAGCGGTAGGCGCGGGAAGTGCGGTTCTGGCTGCCGCCGGGAAGATTCCGCGCCGCATAGTCCGCTTCATAGGTTTCGAGGGCGTCCATGAACGCCTCGCGCATCCTGCGAGTCCAATATTGACGGTACAGCACGCCCTGCCGCATCTCCAGCGCTATCGCATCGGTCCGGGGGTGATACGTCAGGGATACCGGCGTAAACTCCACCTTTTTGCCAAAGGGCCGCAGGGTTCCCACATTGAGTTCCCCCAGGTGGACGGCCGGTATGTCCGCCACCCGGATATCCGCCTGATACGGGAGTACGGCGGCGTCGCCTCCCGCGCAGGCGGCGGAAAGCAGGGCCGCCGCAAAAAACAGTGTATATGGTACGAAATACGATTTCATACAGCCATCATACAACAGGTCCGGGGAAAAGTCTCTGCCGGTGCGCGGCTGGTGTCAACGCGTCCGCTTGACATACTTCACACGTATCGCTATATTATCTGTGAAATATTTCACAGGCCGGCCGTTCAAAGCATGAATTTTGCATAATGGCCGCGCCTCGTTTCCCGGAGGGATTATGGCCATACCGGAGCCGGCGAAAACACGGCTGCTTCACCTTCTTGCCCTGCTGGAAAGAGAGGGAAAAACCCTTACATCCACGCGGGCGGAGGCGCTTACCGGGTGGACCCGGGACACGATCCGCAAAGATATTTCCCATCTGGGGGCGGAAGGCGGCGCGGGGTCCGGAGCGGGTTACGCGCCGGAATCGCTTGTCCCGTTAATCCGGCGCGCCCTGGCGCTGGACCGGAAACGGCGCTGCTGCGTGGTGGGGCTTGGCCGGCTCGGCTCGGCGTATGTTAATTACCGGGAAGACGCCGCGAATGGGGAATTTGAGCTTGTCGCGGGCTTTGATATCAATGTAAACCGGCTGGAGCTTCTTTCCGCGCCGGTCCCGCTGTACCCGGCGTACAAAATGGGCGAAGTGATAAGCCGTTTCGGCATCGAAATCGCCCTGCTCTGCGTGCCCGCGGATGCGGCGGAGGCCGCCGCGGAAAAACTTGCCGGGGCGGGCATCCGGGGTATTCTCAATTTTGCTCCGGTCATGTTGAGCCTGCCCGCCGCATGCGTGGTGCGGAATGTTTCGGTTATGGACGAACTGCGTTCCCTGGCCATAAAACTGCCGTAAGGCGGCGCGAGAGGAGTAACTATGCGCGTATTCAATTTTTCTTCGGGCCCGTCGGCGCTGCCGCTGCCGGTGCTGGAACAGGCGGCGCGGGAAATGCCCGACGCCAACGGCACCGGCCAGTCGGTCATGGAGATGAGCCACCGCTCAAAGGAATTCAGCGCCATCATCGGGGAAACCGAAGCCCTGATCCGGGAGTTGATGGGGATTCCGGACAACTACCGGGTGCTGTTTTTGCAAGGCGGGGCGTCGCTTCAGTTTGCGATGATCCCCCTTAACCTGGGCGCGGTTGAACCGGGCGCCGCGCGGAAAAACGCGGCCTTTGTCGAAACGGGCGTCTGGGCAAAAAAAGCCGCTGCCGAAGCGTCAAAATATCTTGATGCCCGCACGCTCGCCTCCTCGGCGGACCGGGAATATACCTGCATCCCCGCCGCGCCAAAACCCGCGCCGGACGCAGCGTATTATCACGTTACCTGGAACAATACGATTGTGGGAACAAAGTGGACAATATACCCCGATACGGGCGCCGTTCCCCTTGCGGCGGATATTTCAAGCTGCATCCTTTCAGAACCGCTTAACGTATCCCGTTTCGGCATACTGTACGCCGGGGCGCAAAAGAATTTGGGCCCGGCGGGAACCACGGTGGTGATCATCCGCGATGATCTGATTGGACGCGCCCCGTCATGGGTCCCGGTGATGCTCCGCTATGACACCCACGCAGAGGAAGGTTCCCGGTACAACACCCCGCCCTGCTACGGGATCTATATGATCGGCCTTGTGCTCAAATGGCTCAAAGCAGCGGGCGGCCTCCCGGCAATGGCAAAAATCAACGCCGAAAAAGCGGAACTACTCTACACGTACCTTGAACAATCGCGGCATTTCCGCTCCCCCGTGGAAAAAACGGCCCGGAGTTTGATGAACATTCCTTTTGTGCCCGTGGAGTCAGGCGCGGCGAAGCGCAAGGAAATCGAAGAGCGCTTTGTCAGGGAAGCGGCCGCCGCGGGTCTGGTGAACCTTGCGGGACACCGGCTTGTGGGCGGCATGCGCGCCAGCATATACAACGCGATGCCCGTAGAAGGCGTAAAAGCGCTCACGGCTTTTATGGCGCGGTTTGAGGCGGGGCTGTAGACACGCGGGCCGATATTTCGCGGCGTTTACAAACGGCGCGGCGATACCGCGCGGCGGCGTTTTTTAAGGAGTTGTGGTGTTCAGAATACGGACCATGAACCGGATTTCTCCGGCAGGGCTTGATTTGTTTCCCCGGGATCGCTATGAAGTGGCGAGCGATCTTCCCCATCCCGACGCGATTCTCGTGCGGAGCGCGGAACTCTGCGGGGTGGAATTCCCCGGCACGGTAAAGGCGATTGCCCGCGCCGGGGCGGGGTACAACAATATCCCGGTGGAAATGTGCAGCGCCCAGGGCGTTGTTGTTTTTAACACCCCCGGCGGGAACGCCAATGCGGTTAAGGAACTTGCCATTGCCGCGCTGATTTTGTCGTCCCGGAACGTGCTTGGGGGCATATCCTGGGCCGCGTCCATCGCGGGCCGCGCCGATGAAGTGCCGGACCTGGTGGAAAAGGAAAAATCCCGCTTTGAGGGGCCGGAAATTTATGGAAAAACCCTCGGCGTGGTCGGCCTTGGCGCGGTTGGGGTGATGGTGGCCAATGACGCGATGGCGCTGGGTATGACCGTAATCGGTTATGATCCCTACATTTCCGTGGACGCGGCGTGGAATCTTGCCGGGCAGGTCAAACGGGCCGATACCCTTGAAAGCCTCCTTGCCCGCGCGGATTATGTAACCCTGCACCTTCCCCTTGCCGAAGCGACCCGCGGCATCCTCAATGCGGAAAAATTCCGCCTCATGAAAAAAGGCGCGCGGATCATCAACCTCGCGCGCGGCGGACTGGTAAACGAAAAAGACATTATCGCGGCCCTCGACGCGGAAAAAATCAGCGTGTATGTAACGGATTTTCCTTCGGCGGAACTGCTCGGCGCAAAACGGGCGATCTGCATTCCCCACTTGGGGGCCTCCACCCCCGAAGCCGAGGACAACTGCGCGGTAATGGCGGCGCGCCAACTCATGGCGTTTCTCGAAACCGGGGCAATCCGCAATTCGGTGAATTTTCCGCAGTGCCAGCTTGAACAGCGCGCGCCGCACCGGCTTCTCGTAGCAAACCGGAATATTCCCAACATGGTGGGGCAAATCACAACCATTCTCGCCGGCGCGGAAATCAATATTATGGACCTTATCAATCACCACCGCGATGATTTTGCCTATAATATCATTGATACGGAACAGGAGATCCCGCCCCCGGTGCTGGAACGGATCGTCGCCGTTGACGGGATTATCCGCTGCCGGGTCATCGAAAAACCATGATAAGGGCAGACGCGCTCAAATTGCCCGGCAACGGCTTTTCCCCGGGATGGGGACCGCGCGCCTTTGCAAGGGCGGCGGAATGCGGTATGGTGGACCTGTCCGGACACGTTCCGCCCCACAGGGCGGCAGGATGCGTAATATTTTGACGGCGTTTTACGGAGAGGAGTCCGGCGGCCCCGCGGGCTTACGGACATATCTATGATGTTTTTGTCCAGAAATATGGAAAAAAAACCTCTTTTGGCGGTATAGTAGCGCCAGGAAGGTTGTTATTGATTATGGATGATATTTCTGCCGGTCTCAGGCTCAGCCTTGCGGGGGCGGGAGAGCGCGCGGCCTACTGGTCGGCGCGGTTGCTCGCTCCAGCGGGAACCGGAAATGGTCCGCCGGACATGACAAACGATTTTTTCAAGCGGCGGGTTTTCCGGCGGCATATACGGCTCCGCCGGCGGCGGCTGGCCGTCCCGCGGGAAAGCGCCCTGTCCCGCTTCGACGTATTTTATCCTGTTTTCTCCGGCGCGATTATTGCGGCCTTTTTTTCGGTTTTTGTTCTCATCCCCCTGTTTGCCGCGCCGCAGGCGCAATCCCCTGCCGCCGTACCCGTGGTGGAAACACGCGCCTCCGAAGAATATGCCGGGACGGAAAACGGGGAGAACGCGCCTGAACCGCTTCATCCGCTGCACCGGATCATGGAAGAGCGGGATCCGGTACGGGAGGACTGGGCCGATCCGTTCCGCCGGGAAGCGGTGCTCGCTTTTTTTGAGGAAATTACGGGTTCGCGCTATCTTTCTTCCTGCGTGCTTGCAAACGCGGACACGCACAACATTGCTCCCGCGCTGGCCTTCGCGCTTGCCTGGGAGGAAAGCCGCTTCAATCACAAAGCGGTAAACACCGCCAACCGCGACCGGAGCGTGGATCGCGGACTGTTCCAGTTGAACAGCCGTTCTTTTCCCGCGCTCACGGAAGAAGAATTTTTTGATCCCTGGCTCAGCGCCCGGTACGGCCTTGCCCATCTGCGCTATTGCCTTGACCGGGGCGGCTCCATCGTATCGGGACTGGCCATGTACAACGCCGGAACCGGGCGGGTAGCCACCGGCGACGGCACGCCCAAGCGGACGCTGGACTATGTTTCCCGTATTCTGGACACGAGAAAGCGCATTGAACGGCTGTACGTGGAGCGCGAACCGGAAACGGCAGAAGTGGAAATTGTCGAAGTGATTCCCGTCATTGAAGATGACCCCGCCCCCGTGGCCCCCCGGCTTGCCCATTTGGCCCCGATTCTTCGCATGGGGCGGTAATTCCGCAAAGCCGGTTCAGTCAGGGCGGAAAAGCCCGGAAAGGAGCGGGGGCGGAACCAGGCCGAGCCGCCTGGCCGCCGCCGTTTCGGGAACTGGCCACTGTTCCGCAAAAAAAAGCGCGGCGGGGTACACTTCCCGTATACGCGCGCAAAAAGCCGCGGCGAAAACGTCCGCTTCGCGGGGAGGAATCCAGACGGGCCATCTCCCCCCCATAACGCCCCAGGCGGTAACGGCGCGGCAATTTTTGAGCCGCCGGGCGGCGTGGCGGTACGCGGCGATAAAGCCCTCCCGCTGCGCCGCGCCGCCGGGAGCGCCGGCCCGGGATGCGCCCGCTGCGGTATCGCCGGCAACGGGCGCCGGCAGCGGAACCAGAAACGCCGCAAGTCCCCGCGTTTCAGGGCCGCCGGTTTCCGCGGCCCGGACAAGAAGCTGCCTGAGGTAGGCCAGGTATGCTTCGTTCCACACGCCGCGCTCCGGCCCTTCGATACAATCATGGCGAATACCCAGCCGGACGGCGTTCACGCCTCTGGCCCAGAGTCCCGCGAATAATTCCCCGGCCGCTTCCGGCGGGAATGGCCTCCCCTCCGGCGTTTGTTCCAGGGCAAGGTCATGCCCCCGAAGGGTTATAGGCGCGCCCGCCTCATCAACAAAAGCATCTTCCGCAATACGCAGAATCATGACATCTCCCCGCGCCGTTTTCGCCCGGTTCAAACCCGCACGGGTTTACCCTTCACTTTTCGGCGTTTACCCGGTATACTGTATTATCAAGAGATAGAGCCGCAGAGCTTCGGCGGTGCGGCGTCCTTGCAGGATACCCTGAAAACTCGATTTGTTTAATACGAGGAGGAACGAAATGAAACGCGCCTTCATAATCATCATGCTGATATGCGTGGCAATGGGACTGTACGCCCAAACCGCCGATGAATTGATGCGTTATTATCAGGACTCAGGCACCCAGACGGGCAAACTGGACATGCTCCGGCAGTACGCGGCGGAACAAAATCCCGGCGCGGAGGAATTTTACGCGCGGGCGCTCAACGCGCTGATCGCCGAATATCCCAATGTCCGGGGAAATCAGGAGGTGGTCGCCGCAGACGCCATCGCCCAGCTTCTCGCGGAGCAGCTTGGCGAGGCCCGGCACGCGCCCGCCGCCATGGACCTGGGCCGTCTGGCCGAGGCTTTTACCAATCCGTTTGCGCGCGGGGCGGCCCTTATCGCGCTGGGCAAAATGCACGAAGCCTCCAATAATTATTACCTGGTTCAGACGGCGCGGATACTGAGCAACTTGAACAATATGCCCCCGTCCCAGGACCGGGAGGGGGCGGAACGCCTTGCCTACCGGGCGGTTATCGCGCTTGAAAACTACCAGAATATTGATGAGGGCTACCTGCCGGTTTTTTTCGCGGCGCTCGGCACCTCCTGGTATTCTGACCAGGTGAGGCAGCAGGCAAAGGCTTCGCTTGAAAAAATATCCGGCGACCCGTCCGGGCCCCTTATCGGCGTGATCCAGAGCGCCTCCTACACGGTGGATGTCAAACACGCCGCCCTGGAAGCGATCGACACACAGGCCGCCGGGACGGAGCACAAATCCCAGGCGGCGGTGGCCGCATACGTTGAAGGCTGGCGGCTCGTCAGCCCTGAGCCCCGTACCCGCATTCAGTTGGCCAATATGCGAAAACTGGCCCTGCGGATGCTCTTTCAATACGGCACGGAGGATCAGGCCGTTCTTGCGCCGCTGGAACGATCCTACAAGGAAGGGCTGGACACCCAGGAGCGGTATGCCGCCGTAAACACCCTCTCCGCGCTCGCGGCGCGGGGCAACCTGGAGGAGCGGACCATCGGGCTTTTGGGCGGGTTCCTCATCGCCCTGAACGGTAAATGCTCAGACGGCTCCCTTACCCCGGCGGATGAGGCAATGGTACGGGTCATTATTCCCGCGCTGGGCAATACCCGTAAGCAGGGCGCGGTCCGGCCCCTCAACACGGTGCAGAGTGTTCCGTGGACCAACACGGTGAAGCGCCTTGCCCGCACCGCCATTGGTACGATTAACGGGTAACGCTCATACATACACCAGCGTACAAAACCCCCGTTTGACCTTCGTCAGACGGGGGTTTCATTTTACCTGAACAAGCCGGGTAACGGCGCGCACTCAGCGGAACGAGGCCCGCGCCCGGTGGACACGCCGCCGGAGAAGCAGCGGGCCATTAACGTTATGTTGAAAGGATCCTGAGAATTTCGTCAGAAGAAGCGGCCTTGAGAATCTCCGCCCGTTTTTCCGCGCTTTTGAACAGCAGGCTGATTTCCGCAAGAAACTGAAGGTGGGGCCCGGTCTTTTCCACCGGCGAAAGGGTAAGAATAAAAATCCGGCAGGGTTCTTTGTCCAAAGAATCAAAATCGACCGGATTATCCGAAATACCAATACAGGCAACCAAATCAGTGATGGTGGGACTTTTGCCGTGGGGGATTGCGATCCCGTGCTTCATCCCGGTAGACATCTTCTGTTCACGCTCCATAATCGCCGCGTGAGCCACGGCCCGGTCGGGAATTTTGCCGGCGGATACCAGTACATCCAGAAGCTCGTTGATGATCTCTTCCTTGGAGGTTCCCTTGAGATGAAGATTTATGGTTTCCTTCGTAAGTACCGTCTTTAAATCCATGCTCACAGTGTAGCGCCGTCCGTGCCAAAAGTCAAGTTTAGTTTTTCATTCCCGGCGGAATTACAAACGGTCCGGCTGGGTGAGCGCGGCAAAACTGCGCTTCGTCATAAAGCGGGCCGCCAGCGTGTTCCGCCAATACCCCGCATTCCAGGGGCGGTAGCGGGACCAGCGCTCGGTGTACATAACGAGGGCGAGGTACGACAGCATAATGTTGTAACGAATCGCAAGGGCGGGACCGGTTTCAAAGGGCCGGTCCGCATACCGGTTGTAGGCGGCAATAATATCCGCTTTGTCCGCGAGCGCCGGGTGCATAACGTCAAGGCACACAAGGTCCGCGGCGGGATCGCCCCAGAACGAGCGCTCCGGATCCACCAGGTAAAGCTCCGGGCCGCCGGGGACATCTTTGCAAAAGAGGTTATTGTCCCACAGATCAAAATTGACCAGGCAGCAGGGGACATTTTCCAGAACGCCGCGATGCCGTTCGATGGCGTCCAGAAGTTCGCGGCCCAGGGGGGAGTTTTTTCCGAAGCGCCGGGCGTCTTCCACCAGGGAAAACGTCATGTTTTTTATCGCCTCGTACCAGGAGCCGTAAAGCCCCATCTGGGGATACCCAAAGCCCGGGCCGCTTATGCGGTGATACGCCGCGGCCAATTCCGCTTTCCGCTCCCCGGCGCGAAGGGCGGCCTCCCCCGCCAACTTGAGGGAAGAAAGCAGGGGAATAGTTAATTTTTCCATGATGAACCAGGACGGCGGAATAACGGCGCCCGAAAGATCGCGGTACGGAATTGCCGGAATTTTGATCGTGGTTTTTTCCCGGATCAAATCGTAACAGGCAAGTTCCTGCCGCATCAGGTTCCGCTCATAGGAAAGGACGGGAGCGTTCCGGTCCGGGGCAATTTTGACGACATATTCGCCGCCGCCCGCACGGGCGGCAAAAGCGCTGTTAAATTCTCCGCCGGTAAGCGGCGTGATCTGTTCCGCCCCGGCGAGTCCCGCAGCCTTAAAAAGACGCCGTACCATGGCGGCGTCAAGCGGATACTTGGTCGCGCTTTTCAAATTTCCTGCCGGTAGAGGAGTCCCGCCTGCTCCCGCAACTGATCCACCACGGTCTGATAATTATCCCGCAGGGCGCTGAGATTTTTGTTGTACGCCGTGGTAAATTCCGGGTCCTGAAACGGATCAAGCGTTACCTGCGTCCCCAGGCGGCGGGAAAGTTCCTCTTCTTTCTGGCGAAGCCGGGGTTCATACTGAACACGGATTGATTCGTCAAAACGCCGTATTTCGCCGGTGTAACGGGAAATGATCTGGAGAAACTGGCTGAACAACGGCGCGAACCGGCCATCGGCAATTACCGCTTCCAGGCCCTTCCCGGCGGCCTCGATGCGTTTTTGGTCGCCTTCCGCAGCGGGAAGCGTCACCTGCGCGATGAGTACGTCAAACATACCCTGCCGGAGGGACGCCCTGTTTTCCCGGTCCGCCTTGTGGATTTCGCTTTCCAGGGAGGAAATTTCCCCGGCCAAAAACGCGTTGGCAAGTTTTTTACCCCGCTGTTTCGCGTCAAACTGTCCGATGGTACTTTTGTCACTTTTGACCGTTTCGGTCTTTTCCAGCGCTATTTCCAGCGCACTTTTTATTCTGCCCACAATGATCGCTCTCCCATGCCGGTTTCCGGTTTTGCGCGCCCGCATGATGTGTACGCCGGGCGCTGCCGCCTGTCCGCTGATACCGGCGTGCGGACAGACCGGCGTTAAATGGCCCGTGTGCCCCCGGTACGAAGACCCGCCTCGTACAGTTTGCCGCAGGAGAGGAACATGGGAAGTTTGGTGCCGCCCAGAACGATCCCCGCCTCTTCCGCCATATCGATCATATCGCGTGAGGGGACCTTCCCGCGGACAAATATGATGCAATGTATATCAAGCAATTCCGCAGTCCTGATAACCTGGGGGTTCACAAGTCCCGTGAGGAGAAGTACCCGGTCCTTCACGAACGCCATGACATCGCTCATCAGGTCCGCGCCGCAGGCCGCCGCAATTTCCATGTCTCCCCTGGATTCGCCGGAAAAAAACTGCCCGTCAACGATTTTGATAATTTCCGATACAATCATGCTCTTCTCCCCCCCATTTCGATGGGGTTGTTCAATAACGCGGGTTATTAAACATATTCGTTAAAGAGTGTAACACAAAAGCTGAATAGGGGAAACCCGCCGCGCCCGCTATCCGGCGGTTTTGGACGGGGGCGAGCGCGGGGCCGGGGCGTTCCGGGGAAGGGCCGCCCGTCAACGGATAGGCCCGCATACCCGGCTGGAATTGTCCGGAAACTTCGCCCGGCCGGTCAGGCGCGGAGTCCCGGCGCCGTGGGCCGGACGCGTTCAAGCCCTTCCCGCGCTTCCTGATAGTTCGCGTTGAGCCGCAGCGCCTGCTCGTAGGCTTCCGCAGCGGGAGCGGCGTCTCCGGCTGATTCCCGCACCGTGCCGAGCCGGTACCACCAGAGCGCCGAACCGGGTTCAAGCCGCACCGCCGTGGTGTAGGCAATATCCGCAAGGAAGAATTTATTCTGGATGCGAAAAATTTCTCCAATAAAAAAATACGCGACAGACGCCCGGTCGCCCTGGGGCAGGGCATTGGCGTAACGCTGCATATTGCGCAGGGATTCGGAATAATTTCCCAGATAAAAATACGCCTCTCCCAGCGTCTCGATAATCCGGTAATCACTTTGCACCTGTAGGGCGCGCTGCCCCCAGGAGACAACCTCCCCGTACTTCCGCTGGCGCTGGAGCGTCCAGGTAAGCACGGTGTAGGAATCCATATTGGCCGCGTTACGGGCAATTTCTTCCTGGCAGATACGGACCGCTTCGGCGTAATAACGCTCCGCCTCGTCCGTACGGCCACGCGCCTCAAGGTCCCTGCCGGTGCGGTAATTCTGAAGGGCATCAAAGCGGGACACGGCGGAGTTATCCGGGGTTTGCGCCACGGCGCCCCCCCCGGCAAAAAGTACGCAAAATATGATAATAAAAAAATGTTTTCCGGTCATTATTCTAACAATCGGTTGATTGCCGCCGCCGCTTTACGGCCTTCTCCCATCGCGAGAATAACCGTTGCCGCGCCAAGCACAATGTCCCCTCCGGCGTACACCCGGTCAAGGGAAGTTTTCTGTTCGCCGTCAACCAGAATACGGCCGCGCCCGTCTGCGGCAAGGCGCGCCGTATTCCGCACCAGGAGCGGGTTCGATTCATTTCCAAGCGCCGCGATCACCAGGTCGCAGGCAAATACATATTCCGAGCCGGGAATTGCCGCCGGACTGCGCCGTCCGGAAGCATCGCTTTCACCCAGGCGGTACGCGCAGAGCTCCACGCCGGTAACACGGCCCGCTTCGTCTCCCCGAATGGCGGCGGGACTCCGCAGAAAGTCGAAAATCACCCCTTCTTCCATTGCGTGCTCAATTTCTTCGGCCCGGGCGGGCATCTCGTCCCGTGTCCGCCGGTACACGACATGCACCTCCTCCGCGCCGAGCCTCCGCGCCATGCGGGCCGCGTCCATTGCCACATTGCCGCCGCCCACCACGGCGACGATCCGGGCATCGTACATGGGCGTCGCGGCCCGTTCATCGTCATAGGCTTTCATCAGGTTTGCGCGGGTAAGGTATTCATTGGCGCTGGAAACGCCTGCGAGGTTTTCACCGGGGACGCCGAGAAATTTGGGGAGCCCCGCGCCCGCGCCGATAAAAAGCGCGTCGTATGTTTTCAAAAGATCTTCCACCGTCTCCGTGCGCCCCACCAGTACGTTGGTTTCAAATGTTACGCCGAGCTGTTTGAGACCCGCGACCTCCGCCTCCACAATGGATTTGGGCAGGCGGAATTCGGGGATGCCGTAAACCATCACGCCGCCGCTTTTGTGAAACGCCTCGAACACGGTAACACGGTGGCCCGCCCGCGCCGCGTCCGCCGCAACGGTAAGGCCCGCGGGGCCGGAGCCGATAACGGCCACTTTCCTGCCCGTGGCGGGTTTTTGCGCGGGACGGGCGGTGGTTCCCGATTCCCGTTCCCGGTCGGCAAGAAACCGTTCCAGCCGCCCAATGGAAACGGCCTTTTCCGGCGATTTAAGGCTTTTCCCCACCGTACATTCCGCCTGGCATTGGGTTTCCTGCGGACAAACCCGCCCGCATACCGCGGGGAGGAGATTCGTCTCCTTAATAACGGCGATTGCCGCCCCAAAATTTCCCGCCTGCATTTCCGCAATAAAGCGCGGAATGGGTACCCGGACGGGACATCCCCGCACGCAGGGCGCAAGGCCGTCCGCGCCCGGCGCGCAGGAAAGACAGCGCTCCGCCTCCAGACGGGCCTGGTTTTCGCCGTAACCGAGCGCCACCTCGCCGACATTCTTTGTGCGCGCCGCCGCTTCCTGCGCGGGCATTGCCTGGGGCGGAATGGCGAGCCGGTTTTTCACGCGGAGCGTCCCTTCTTTTTTGAGGCCGGCAATTGTTTTAAGCGCCTCTGCCGCTTCCGCCTCAAGCTGTTCTTTCGTCCGGTGTTCCATGCCGCCTCCTCTGTCCGCGGTATTTCCGGGGCAGCGCTGATTAACATGAGCGCGCAGTGAAGTTTCCCGCGCGCTCATCATCGCGGCCCTGTTTTTCCCGTTTTCCTTTCCGCCGGAAAACCGCGAAAAAATCAGATAAATGATGCACTCACCGCGCCCTCTATGGCAATGCCCGGTGAGCGTTGCGGTTTCTCGCCCTATGGGCTGCGAAACACGTATTTTTAAGCGGTTCATCTCTAAAAACTGAAGTTTTTAGAGATGTCCATCAGTGCTTCTCCAGGGGCGGAAGGCCCAAATCAAGATGACACCGGTGATGATCCCGCGCCTCGCGGCCCTGAAAAGCTTTCATGCGGAGCATCATATTGTCAAAATCAACCTGATGTCCGTCAAATTCCGGGCCGTCAACGCACACAAATTTGGTTTCCCCGCCGACCGTAACCCTGCACCCGCCGCACATGCCCGTACCGTCAATCATAATGGTATTGAGCGACACCATAATCGGCACATGGAATTCCATCGTTGTTTTTTCACAGAACTTCATCATGATGGCCGGCCCGATGGCAACAGCCATGTCCGGCGGCGGCGCGGCGGAACAGTATTCCCGCAGCGGATCCGTTACGAGGGCCTTTCTGCCGAGGGAACCGTCATCGGTAACGATGATCACTTCGCCCCCGTCTCCCGCCGCGCTGCGGAGCCGTTCTTCAAAAATGATAAGGTCTTTGGTGCGCGCCCCGATGATAACCGTAATACGGTTTCCCGCCGCCTTGAGCGCCTGCACAATGGGATAAAGCGGCGCGGCGCCGATGCCGCCGCCCACACAAACCACGCGCCCCGCGCCGAATTTTTCGATGTGGGTGGGATTTCCCAGGGGGCCGAGGATCGCAGCCACATGGCCGCCTTCCTGCTTCGCGGCGAGGCGGTGGGTGGTGGCGCCAATGGTCTGAAACACCAGGGTAATAGTCCCCGCGCCGCTGTCCGCATCGGCAATGGTAAGGGGAATCCGCTCCCCCCAGTCAAGGTCAACCTGGAGGATCACAAACTGTCCGGCTTTCCGCGCTTTTGCAACGCGGGGCGCTTCCACGGTCATCTCGAAAACTTCCGCTGAAAGCTGTTTTTTCGAAAGAATTCTGTGCATTGCTTTTCCTTTTATGTGGCAGCGTTTATGTCCGCCGTGTTTCGGCGATGGCCTCTTCCAGCGCCCGCGACAGCATTTCCGCCGGTGGCCGGGGAATAAAACCCCGCTCCTCAAGTTCGGCGGTTATGCGCCGCGCCCCGGCAATATCCGCGCGCGCCTGATCATAAACATTATCCCACGAAAGGGGGAGCCGCGCCAAACCTTCTTCAATCGCCGCCGCCGCCGTATCCGCCGCTTCCCGGGCAAAAAGGTCCGCATCCGTCATGTCCGCGATAATGCTTTCCGGCGTAATGCCCCGCCGTTCCGAAAAATCCGCGATTGCCCGGGCGCAGCGTATGGTCATGGCGTCTGAAATCTTTTTTGCGCGCACCAAAAGCGCGCCTTTCAAAATGCCGGGGAAACAAAGGGAATTGTTCACCTGGTTGGGAAAATCCCCCCGGCCCGTGGCAACGATAAACGCCCCCGCTTCCTTTGCCGCGTAGGGCCATATTTCCGGCACCGGATTGGCGCAGGCAAATACAATTGCTTTTTTCGCCATGCTCCCGATCCATGCGGGCTTTACCGTGTCCGGGCCGGGCGTGGACAGTGCGATAAGCACGTCGGCTCCCCGCGCCGCTTCCGCTATCGTGCCGGTCCGTCCGGGGTTGGTCCGCTCACAAAGCTCCCACTTCCGGTAATTCGCGCTGTCGCGCCTCAAATCGTCCCGGCCCGCGTGGAGCGCACCCGCCGAATCAAACACCGTAAGTTTTGCCGGGTCGCCGCCTGCGTCCATAATCAGCCGGGCAATGGCGGTATTCGCCGCGCCCGCGCCGAGCAGCACGATGCGCGCCGCTCCGATTTTCTTGTCCGCGAGTTTAAGCGCATTGATCAGCGCGGCCAGCGTTACGCAGGCCGTTCCCTGCGCGTCGTCGTGCCAGACCGGAATATCACAGGATTCCCGCAGCGTGTCCAGCACCCGGTAACAATTCGGCTGGCTTATATCTTCAAGATTTATGGCTCCAAAAGAATGTTGTACCATTTCCACAAACTGGATGAGCCGCCCGCTGTCGTGCCGGCCATCCGGCCCGCGTGAGTCCACGCAGAGGGGCACCGCATCAACGCCGCCCAGGTACTTCATCAGCATGGCCTTGCCCTCCATGACGCCGAGGCCGCCGGGGGGCGTACAGTCGCCGTCGCCCAGCACCCGCGTCGAGTCTGACACCACCGCCACAAGATTTCCCCGGCTTGAAAGCGAAAAGGAACGGCCGTTGTCGTCCCGGATCGCCGTGGAGACCGAGGAAACGCCCGGCGTATACCAGACATTGAACCAGGGAAACGCATACAGCCCGCATTTGGGAAGTACCTGTAATTTGCCGCCGTAAAAGCGGTGCGCCTCAAGGGAGAGCTTTTTCAAAAAGAGGGTTTGGGCGCGCGCTTTTTGTTCCGCCGAAAATCCGGCGGGGAACGCTTCCGCGAGATTTCTCAGGTCCAGATCGATATTCATGGGCCGATCATAGCGCCGCCGGGCAACCTGATCAAGGTGAGCGGGAATGGACCCGCGCAATAACCGGCTATCGCACAAGCTTCCGCTTCGTGCGCCGTACTCAATCCGGCGCTCCAGGCAGGGAAATCTTTGTGAATAACGTCCAGGCTGTCAATGATATGCGTGCCCAAACCGCCAGAGGTTTGGACAGAATACGATGCCGGGCCGGGCCGGGGCTTTGCAGAGCGTGCCCAAACCGCAGGGGGGGGCAAAGCCGGACGCGCAAACAGGCCGGTTTATGCGCCGTAATTTCTATCTTAATATTTCATTCTTCATTTGTTCAATATATTCTTTTGGTTCTTGTTTTTCCTGCTTCATAAGCATAAGCAATTCTTTTTTTAAATTTTCTAATTCCTCTGGTGTTAAAATAATACTGTTATTCTCCAGTTCAAGTAAATTGCCCTTTTTTCTTATAAATTCCAATTCCTCGGATTCTAATTCAAAAGCGTCTGTTTCTAAATTTTCAGAAGGAAAATTAAATCTAAATTCCAGAGCACCATTTAATATTATATTTAGTATTGGGCCATAAGTCTCTTCAAAATACATTGGGAAATCATATTTTTCATACAACCCGTCTGTGCAACTCCACCCTGTTCGATGCGGCCTTCCAAATGAGAATCTATCTTTTTCATCAGTTAAATATAATGTAGAGCCTCTTTGAATTTCAGTCCTGCCGCTCTCCCACAAATTTCTTATATTACCGGAATTCGATTCTTCGTTAACAATAATATCATAGCGCCTATATTGAAACGCATAATCAAAATTCCCGCCGGTCGCGTAACGTTTTACTATAAAAAACGCACTTTCGATAATATGGTTTTTATCATTTTCGTCCTGCCAGTAAAAAGTTTTTACTTTTATTTTATATTCCTGATTTCTTCCTTCATATTCAATAATATTTTCAATATCATAATAGAAATTAGAAACCTTTAATTCCCGGGGCATTTCCCATGCGGTACCGTCATTGTATATATTTGGTTTATAACAAGATGCTAATGCTAATAGGGAAACTATAAAAAAAATTGTACAATATTTCAACATCATTTTCTCCTATAAAAAGTCAACAGGGGAAAAATCCCCGCTATAATAAACCAGCTGTTATGCCGGATTATTCTTGTAATGAGCCGTCCGCATGGAAGCGGCTTTCCGGGCAAGTTTTTTGTCGGTCATGCGTGACGTGTCAAATTCGGTCTTTTGCTGAAGCAAGACCCAAATTATCGTCGCCACTTTCCGGGCGGTCGCGGTAGCAAAAATAAAGTTTTGCACATCGACTTGCCGCTTCCTTTTGCCGACTTCAACGCTTCGTACCGCGCCATAAGCCGCCAGGCAAGCGTTCGCTTTTTCAAACGCCGCATTCCCAAAACGACTTGCACAAGCGCGGTCCGCAATTCTTCCGGCCCACGTTTGGTTATCCTGCCGTGGTGTACCGTCTCATTCGAGTTTTGCACCCACGGCACCAGCCCCGCGTAGGCGGCGTATTTTTTCGC
>JAITGJ010000275.1 GCA_031280705.1 Spirochaetaceae bacterium | reverse complement strand
CATGTCCACCGTGGCATACAGCATGGCGAGGTTGTGATCCCAGGGGACAAGGAGCGCCTTCCGGTCCACGGTAAGGAAAAGCAGTGCATCGCCGGGATGTCCCGTCAGCCAGCGGATCGCCGGATTGCGGCGGCCTTCGGTATCCTCAAACATGAGCATGACGATATCTTCACGGGCCATCAAATCGTAAATGCGCCCCAGCCGGGCGGCAAGATAAGCGCTCACGGGTGAAACACCTCCCGCGCGGCGTTGAGTATCGCCTCAATTTCCGCGCCGCCCGTCCCGTAATGGGTTACAAACCGGAACCGCCCCAGATCAGACATATTGATGCGGATACCCCGGTCCAAAAACGCGGCGACAGCCGCCTCCGCCCGCGCCGTATCTTTCGCGGGTGGCCAGTCAAAAAATACCATATTGATTTCCACCTTTTTTCGGTCTACCGATACGCCGGGAATCTCCGCGAGTCCCGCCGCAAGTTGTTTTGCCTGCCGGTGATCTTCGGCAAGGCGCGTAAGGCAGCTTTCCAGCGCTACCAGGCCCGCCGCGGCGAGAACCCCCGCCTGCCGCATGCCGCCGCCCATGATCTTTCGCTTCATGCGCGCTTCCGCCACAAATTCCGCGGGACCGGCAAGGAGGGATCCCACGGGCGCACAGAGCCCCTTGGAAAGGCAGAACATCACCGAATCCGCATGGGCGGCCAGCGCCGGAGCGTCCACCCCCAGCGCCAGGGCGGCGTTAAAGATACGCGCTCCGTCCAGATGCACGGGCACGCCTGCCGCGCGGGCCGTATTTTTGACGGCTTCCATTTCCGCGCGGGAGACTGTCCGGCCAAAGGAAGTCGCATTTTCGTAACTGATAAGCGATGTCGCCGGCGCATGAAGGTCCCGCTTCCGCACCCGCGCGTGGAAGGCGTCCGCGCCGGGTACGCCGTCTGGGGAAGGAATCGTCCGCAGTTGTACGCCCGCGATAACCGAAGCCGCCCCCGCCTCGTGCTGCACGATATGGCATGCTTCGGGGAGGATAACTTCAGAACCCCGCGGGCACCAGGTAAACAGGGCAAGCTGATTCCCGAATGTTCCGGAAGGCACAAACACGGCGGCCTCTTTCCCCACCAGTTCCGCGCCCAGCCTTTCCAGCCGGTTGACTGTGGGGTCGTCGCCGTATACATCGTCCCCCACTTCCGCCTGGGCCATTGCCGCCCGCATTTCTTCCGTGGGGAGCGTTACCGTATCGCTTCGAATATCGATCATGGTGTGTTTATTATCAGGATATTGGGCGTGTTCGGCAAGTCTGACATCGCCGTTTGCGGACGGCCATTAAAAATTCAGGACGCGCGCAAGACACATCCGCCCGTTTATGGTATCCTGGTACAAGGAGCGCCGGGCGGGTGGCCGTTCACGGGCCGGGAACCCCGGGCAAAACAGACGGCAAGGAGCGGCGTATGGCTCACTGGTGGCAGGACCGGGTTGTGTATCAGATTTACCCCCGGAGTTTTCAGGATTCCAATGGCGACGGTATCGGGGACATTCCGGGAATTATCTCGCGGCTCCCCGATATTGCCCATCTGGGGGCAGGAATCATTTGGCTCAGTCCCGTGTACGTTTCACCGGACGCGGACAACGGCTACGACATAGCCGATTACCGGAATATCGATCCCCGCTATGGCGCCCTCACGGACATGGATCGCCTGATCGAGGAAGCAAAAAAACTTGACATTAAAATCATCATGGATTTGGTGATCAATCATACGTCTGACGAACACGAGTGGTTTCGCCGGAGCCGCGCGGGGGAAGCGCCGTACCGGAATTACTATATCTGGCAGCCGCCGCGCTATCCCGCCGCACAGCGCATGCGCGGCAGCAAAAAAGATCTTCCCAACAACTGGATGGGTTTTTTTATGGAAGATCCGTGGACATTTGACGAAGCGCGGGGAGAATACTACCTCCACCTGTTTCACCGCAAACAGCCGGACCTGAATTACCGGTGCCCTGAAGTGCTTGAAGAAGTGAAGCAGATACTCCGCTTTTGGCTTGACCGGGGCATTGCCGGGTTCCGCTGTGATGTCATCAATGTGATATGGAAGAGTTCACTGTCCAACGCGAAGAAGCGTCCCGGCGCGCCGCTTCCGGGAATGGAACATTATCTGAACCAGGAAAAAATGCACGAGATACTCCGGGAACTCAGGCGGGATGTGCTGGACAAATACGATTGTTTTACGGTCGGCGAAACCGTGATGGTGAACCCCCGCGAGGCGGCGCTTCTTACCGGTGCGGAACGGCGGGAACTCGATATGCTTTTTTACTTTAATCACCTTCAGGTGGACCGCCGTGTTGAACGGTACATTCCCAAAAAATTCCGCGCGAAAAAACTGCTCGATGTGTTTTCCGTCTGGCAGGCCGCGCTGCCCTGGAACGCGCTCTACCTTGAAAACCACGATCAGCCGCGTATTGTGAGCCACTATGGCGACGCCATGACGGGCGATTTTTGGGAGCGGAGCGCGAAACTGCTTGCCGCGCTGGAATTTACCCTGCGCGGAACGCCGTTCATTTATCAGGGGCAGGAAATCGGAATGACGAATTTTGACTTTTCCGGTTTTGAAGAAATAAACGATATTGAAACGCTGAACATAAACCGTCTGCTTAAAAAAATTGGCGTCCCCGAACGGCTCCGCTGGAAGTGGCTCCGTGAATCAAGCCGCGACAATGCGCGTACGCCTGTGCAGTGGTCTTCCGGCGCGGGCGCGGGGTTTACCACGGGAACGCCGTGGCTCGGCATCAACGGGAATTACCGGCGGATCAATTACGAAAGCCAGCGGGACCGGGAGGATTCGGTGCTGGGTTTTTACCGGATGATGATACGGCTGCGCGCACAAAGCGCTGTGCTTAAATACGGAGAATTCCGTTCTCTGGGTGCGCGCGGCAGCGTTATTGCCTACGAACGGCACG
>JAITGJ010000179.1 GCA_031280705.1 Spirochaetaceae bacterium | reverse complement strand
AACAGGAGGACATTCCGCACGCCCGCGGCAAGCAGTTTGTCAAAAACAGCGCCGAGACGGTCAACACTATAGCGGTACTGTCCTTCCATTGACGGTATTTCTTCTACAATGTTTTTTCCTTCTTTTACAAATACCGGAAATACAAGTGATTCTTTTGAAACCCGCGTTTCGCGTACCAAACGCCGCAGGGAATCCGTACTCCTCAGCCGGCGGCCGCGCCGCAGCAATGCTCTCATCAAAAACCTCCGCTCCGCGTGTTTATGACAGGCGCGGCAAACGCACTGCCGTGGCTCCAGGCCCGGTACGCCCGGCCGCCGTTATTTTTTGAAGACGCCGCTTATTTTCTCCCGGGCGTATTTTACTTTTTTGTGGTCTCCCGTTGAAGACACCACGCCGATAACAAGATCATCTTCCATCACCAGCGCGGGAAAGAAAAAATCAGACTCCTCCGCCCGGTCGGCAACCGAAACAGGAATCCTGTTCTTCCCGCACTCTTCCGCCGCCGCGTGATTTGCCGTGCGGCTGTCTGACGCCGCTATGACAAAATCGGCCCCGGCGGAAGCGCCCGCGCGGAACCTGCCTTCCGTAAGCGTAATCACGCCGGGAAACGCGCCCGCAAGGCGGTGAAGTTCTCCGCAAATGGCAGGCGACAGTATTTCTATCCGGCAGCGGAATGGAAGCAGTTTCCTGACACGCCTGAGCGCAACCGCCCCGCCGCCAATGACGAGGACCTTTTTACCGGAAATATCCAAAAAAAGCGGAAACAAAAATCGCGCGGCGGGGGTATTTTTTTCCGGCTTCGTACCGCGCCCACTGTTCTCCTCCCCTTTTTTACCGTTCGGTTCCATACAATAAACTCCGCGTCTCCCGGCGCCGCCCCGCCGCCCGTCTCCACGCAGGCGGCGGCTTTTTTCAAGAATACATTTTTTTAGAGGAATTTGTCTATTAGCGTTGTTCGATAGCCAGCCGGGTTAGCGAACAGGCCATTTTTTAACGGAAGTTGTTTAGAAACTGAGATTGCTAAACAACTCTAATATATAGTGTTTGTCCACAAAGTCGGTTACTTTGCGGACAGACCTTGCATTTTCTTAGCCTTTAGGCTACGAAAATGCGATTTTCAAAAAATGCGTGTTTCGCAGCCCATAGGGCGAGAAACCGCAAGGGAACCTCTGAAAACAACCGGTTTTTAGAGGTTCCCTATAGACTAAACAAAAACATCACGGGACGGCGCTGATTAGGGGCGGGCGCGTTCGCCTTAGGCAAGGATATCCGCAAGCACGTCGTTCATCGTAAAAACCCCCACGCGGGCTTTTCCGGAAGAGGAGGCGTTGACAAGCCATTCCGCGGCCCGGAGCGCCCCGGCGGCAAAGCCGTCCCTGCCGCGGGCTGTATGGGTTATCTCGATAGTGTCCGCGGGCGAGTCAAAAAACAGTGTATGTGTCCCCGGCAGGGAACCGGCGCGGATGCTCGCAAAATGAATCGCGTCCGGGGGCGGCGCGACGGACAAGGTTTCGTACAGCGTATTTTTTTTTCGCGTCATGGCGGCCAGTACCTGTTCCATCAGGGTTTTTGCGGTTCCCGAAGGACTGTCCGCCTTTTTGTTGTGATGGGCCTCAAATCCGCCCACATCATAATCGGGAAACGGATCAAACATCTTTGCGGCGAACGCGGCGATATGGTAAAAAAGATTCACCCCCAGGGAGAAGTTCGGCGACCATAAGAGCGCGGCGCCCGCGTCTTCCACTACACGGACAACTTCCGCAAGGCGTGAATACCAGCCGGTTGTGCCTGAAACAACGGGAATCTTCCGCGCCGCGAGGGCCGTTATATTTTCCGCCGCCGTATCGGGCCGGGTAAATTCAAGGGCAACATCCGCTCCGGCGAGGTTCCCGGCCCCGGCAACTGTTTTGCAAAATTCCGCGCCGGGTACGGCGGCGTCTCCGTCAACAGAAGGATCTATCACCATAACGATGCGGTGTCCCTGTTCCCGCGTGCGGGCGGCAAGGAGTTTTCCCATTTTCCCGTATCCTACAAGCGCGATATTCATGTTTCACTCCTGTCCAAAATATATTTCGTGCAGTTTTCGCACCACACCGTCGGCATGGGTATCGTCAACAATAAAACTGATGTTTACCTTGCTTGCCCCCTGGGAAATCATCTCCACCTGAACGTCCATTGCCGCACAGGCTCCAAACGCCTCTTTGAGGATTTTCGAAGAACGGCGCACATCGCCGATTATCGTAACAATTGCCTTGCCGGTTTTTATGTCAACATTGGCAATGCGTCCCAGGTCTTCCTCAAGGGTTCCCAAATCGTGGGCGGAATCCAGCGTGAGCGATATGGATACTTCACTGGTGGCAACCATATCGACAGAAATACTGTTTCGTGCAAAGCAGGAAAACACGCTTTCCAGAAATCCGCTCTGGCCTACCATGTGGGTAGAAACAATGTCGATAAGGGTAACGTTTTTCCGCGTGGTAAGGGCCCGCACCGGGAGGCCCGGTTTTTCCAGAACCGGAACAATGCGTGTACCCGGCGCGGCGGGGTTATAGGAATTTTTTACCAGGACGGGCGTATTGGTTTTGCGGCAGGGCTGCATGGCCCGGGGATGGAGCACCTGGGAGCCATAATAGGCCAGCTCCGCTGCTTCCTCGTAGGTTACTTCTTCTACCACGCGCGCTTCCGGTACAAGGCGCGGATCCGCGGTCAGTATGCCGTCCACATCTTTCCAGACTTGGACTTCTTCGGCATTCATCGCGGCGCCAATGATGGTAGCGGAACGATCGGAACCGCCGCGCCCCAGCGTGGTGATATTGCCCTTGCCGTCTTTTGCGATAAACCCGGTAATGACCGGAAGGATTTCCGCCTCCAGAAGCGGGGTGAGTATTTTTTTTACGCGGCTCCAGCTTTCACGATCCAGTTCCGCGCGGGTGTAATTTGAGTCTGACACAAATCCTGTTTCCCACGCGTCAAAGGCGCGGGCGTTCATGCCCGCCGCGCGGAACCATGCCGCGGCAATGCGCACGGAAAGCCGTTCGCCGAATGATACAAGATAATCCCGGGTCCGCCCGGTAAGTTCACGGATCAGGGCGATACCCCGGAGGAGGCTTTCGAGTTCTTCAAGCAGGGCGGTGATTTCCCGTTCATCGGCGGCGTCAAGGCGAAGCGCGGCGGCGGCCTCAAGATGCGGGACCGTTATTTTTTCCATTGACACTTCCCCGGCAGTAAGCGCCCGGTCAGCCGCTTCCAGCAGGTAGTCGGTCGTGTCTCCCATCGCGGAAAGAACCACGGCGGGTTTTTGGGAAAGGCGCTCCGCGACAATGCCGCCCACATGGCGGATGCGTTCCGCGTTCGCTACGGAACTGCCGCCGAATTTCATTACGATCATGATGCCTCCATACATCTACCCGGATTGAGCCGGTTTCCGTTCCATGCGCCGCAATGCCAAAGACACGGCGCGGCTTCCGAACAAACTCCGCTTAAAAAATGGAAGCGCCCGGTAAACCATAGCGGCGCAAATACAGGGGCGCCACCGTATGCTCAACCGAACCGCATGGCGGGAGAAGGCTCCCCGCATGGTGAGCGCGCGGGAACTTCGCCGCACGATTACGTTAATCTGCGCCGCCCTGGGGCAAATCGTTTTTGCATTGCCGGTGGATAAAACGCGCCAGAAAAACCAGCGCCCCCGCCAAAACAAAAACAGTAATTTCAACCGGCAGTATGCGGTCAAGAATGCCCGCCTGCATGGCCGCCGCGGGAATAGTCACCATTGCGTGCAGCAGGACGGCCAGCGGAAAAAGGCGAAAACGCTTTTTCCCGAAAACCGCGTAAAATACCATTACCGAAAGCGCAATGTGTATGCCCATCGCCGAAACGCGCTCAAGGCCGCCCATAAGAAAGTGCCACGGCGGCGTGGTTATCAGGGCCCGCATCTGACTTTCCGCGCGGGCAAGGGATGCTCCTTCAAGGCGGCCCGTAAGCGTATCAATGGTTCCGGCGTTGATCCGCGCGGCAGCGGCAAGATTATTTATCATCACCAGGCCCCCAAACAATATCGCTTCTATCCCGCCGTGGCCCACGCCATAGGAGAGCGCGGCAGAAACGGGGGCGCATTCACCGTACCGTTTTTTCATCAGGGTAAACGCGAAAAACCGCCCGCTTTCCTCAAAAATTCCGGCCATTAAAATCCCGTACAGTATATAAAGAAACGGCGTTTCTGCGGGGCGCACGGAACGCAGCACGAAAAAGTGCAGTATCTGTTCCAGGACCAGCGCGAAGACTACAAACACGGCGGCGCCCGCAAGCGCCGGGCGGATACGCGCGCCGTATTTTTTGCGGAATACCGCAAACAGGAAAACCGGAAACGCAAACGAAACCGCCGCCGAGACCGCGATACAAAGGATTGAAAGAAACGAAATACGCATGCTTTGTGCTCCCGCCGGATGGACAAACGCATTTCCGCGCCGCCGGTGTCCCGGTTCAGAATTCCTATTCTTCCAGCGTCCAGCCCGTACGGGTAAGGGTATAGCGCCCCGGACGCCTGCCATTGTTGGCGAAATAGGTGTCAAAATTATTGGCGGTGGTAAAAAGTACCGTGCCGTCCCGGTCAACATAGTCGATGGTGTCGCCCCGCACCGGACGCACCTGATCAAAGGCGCGTTTTCCCAGCGTCATAAGCGCGGGGGGAATGGTAACGCGGTTCACCCGGTTGTTGAAGAACGCGCCGTCCCCCACCTCGGCAACGCCGCCGCCGATGACCGCGTCGGCGATGCGGTTTCCGGAAAAAGCGCCCCGCCCAATGTACGTTACGCTTTCAGGAATTGTGAGCGCGGCAATATGATTATCGAGAAAAGCAAAATCGCCGATGGTTACGACGCCTTCGGGAATGGTAACGCCGCCGAGACGGTTATAGGCAAAGGCGCCTTTGCCGATCTCCGTAACGCGTTCCCCCATGGCAAGTTCCGCGATCCGGTTTCCGGAAAAGGCTCCCCGGCCAATGACCGTAACGCCTTCTCCGATGATCACGGCGGTAATGCTGTTGCCGGAAAAAGCGCTGTCGCCAATGGCAGTAATACTGCCGGGAATAACAACCCGTTCAAGACCCCGGCGGGCAAAGGCCAGGGGGCCTATCGCGGTAATCGGTATGTTATTGATATTTTCGGGGATTTCAAGTTCTTTTGCCGAACCTGTTGAACGCACGATCGTTAATTCTCCATCAATTTCCTCGACAACGATTTCCAGGCCGGCTTCGGCGCGGACGGGGAACGAGGAAAAAAGAAGGCACGCCCCAAAAACGGCGGCGAAAAAAGTCCGCCCGGTTCTGCCAAAGGGATATTTTTTCCTGCCGCACGGCTCCATTCCGTCTCCTTAAAAAAAACGCTGCCTGCCGCTCAACGGCAAACAGCGTTTGTGTGGGCGATACAAGAGTCGAACTTGTGACCCCCAGCGTGTCATACTGGTGCTCTAACCAACTGAGCTAACCGCCCGGAAAATCCACTATGCCCGGTTTTTCCGTCTCTGTCAAGACGTAACCGTAAGCATAACACCGTCCGCGGGGACAACCCCGATCCCGGTACGGCGTTACCGTGCCGGCGCGCGTACCCGCATGACAACACGGCGCGCCGGCGCGGGGCCGCGCCTATATCCGTTCGCGGATGGCGACGTTTACTTCGATCTTGCCGTGGGGTCCCAGGTCCATGGGAACGATCAGCGCTTCAACCTTGAGGCTATTGGAAATTTCCATGTTGTCGCCGGAAAAGATAGCCGGAGGGGTAAGATCGAACTTAAAACCCAGCTCGTGAAGCTTCGTAACCGCCTGCGCGGTTATCTGGTTGGCAAGTTCCTGAATGGTAGCCATCGCCAGCTCGTCCAGTGCGGTAAAGGTTTCCCCGCCATTCATGATGCCCGCCACCGCGAGCGCGGTCTCCTTGGTCATGTCGAAAAGCACCCGGCCTTCGACATCACCGGCAAGGCCCACCAGGGCGGCGACGCCCATAATGGACATGGTCGAGGACTTGAGGTACAGGTCCCCCCGCTTCACGTCGGTCTGGAGATAGTCCTTGAGAACACTGAAGGCGGACTCGACAAAGGGATTAATATATTCAACTCTCATACAACGCTCCTTGTTCTATTGCGTCTCTTTCAAATCAACCGTTTGAAAGAACTGCTTTAATATGGCGGCAGCCGCAAAACTCCCGTTTTACCGGTACCTAAAATGAGGGGAAACCCGCGCGTGTGCCGGTTTTTCCCCGGCCAATTTTTTGGTTGACCGCCAATCACATTGGCCGCCAATCACCATTGGCAAAGCCGGAACACGCCGCCGTGGGCTTTGCGTCCGGCTCTCTCTACAACTATAAAGGAAAAATCGGCATAAAACCGCTTTTTCCAAAACAATTTCAACCCCCCGTTTTGAAATTGACGCCGGCCTTTGGCAAACCGGCGTTTATGCGCGGCCCGGCCTTTACCCCTAATTGCGCATAAACGCGGAAACGGGGTCCTTTGCGACAGGCTGCCATTCATCGGCGGGAAGCTGTTCGTTCCTGCCCACAAAAACAACGCCCCGCTTTTTGAGTTTCTCGCCAAACTCGGCCGTGAGCCTATCCTGATCCTGCACGCTTACAAACGAAAGCAAATCCCGCGCGATTATAATATCCAGTTCGGGAAGCTGGTTGCCGTTCAGGACATCGTGATACTCAAAAACGATTGCCTCTTTTATCTCCTGGTTAAAGGAGTATCCGTTTTTCCCCTTGACCATATATTCCCGCGCATATTCGGGAACATCTTCAAGGTCAAAAATCATGTTGGCGGCGGAAGATATGGCCATGATATCACTGTCATTGGCCCATACCTTGAGGTGCGCCTGGGGATACCGGGATTTTAGTATACACGCTAATGAAAAAGATTCATAGCCCTTTCCGCAGCCCAGGTCCCACACCTGAATATTGTTGGAGGGCATATCGGGAAGCGCCGCCTTGACATTGTAGGCGTATTCTTCGCCCCAGAACGCTCCCGTGTGGGGCGACCAGAACCCGGCGAGGAATTCTCCGGCGGCGGCGGCATCGTGAAGCTGGATTTCCGCGCCTGAGTGGACGCCGGTCCATTCGGCAAACCGGCGGACCAGCCACTCGTTGTTGAGCGGCGAAGCGTGGAAATTTTTCAGGGCGGCAAGCCCGTCCCGGACAAAGGTAAAATCTGAATCAGACGCGGTGTTCTCCACCGGCGCGGGAGATGCCGGGGCGGGAGCGGGGGCGAAATATTCTCCGCCCGCGTCGCCCGCGGGAGCCGCCGCGCGGGGCTTGTCCTCTTCCTTGTTGTGGGAAAAGATTCGGAGCACATCAAGAATGATGTAGAGCGCCCCCTGCTTTTCCACCACGCCGCTTATGTACTTGATGTTAATGTCCCCGAAAATCGGGTGGGGCGGCTGGAGGGACGCGGCGTTGATGCCCACCACCTTGTCGATTTTGTCGACAATGGTGCCGTACACCCGGTCCTCGATACGGAGGATCAGCATATTTTCCTGATTGTCGTACCGCGTTTCCATGGGAAGATGGAAGAACGTGCGGAGATCGATAATCGGAATAATGTCTCCGCGCAAATTGTAAACCCCCCGGACAAAAGACGCGGCGTTGGGCACATAGGTAAATTTATCCGCCTTGGCAATTTCCTTGACGTTCATAATGTCCACGCCATAGTCCTTCCCGGCCAGGGAAAACGTAATAATCTTGAAGTCGACGGTCTCGGCCCGCTCCTTTTGCTGCTGCAAATCAACGGCAACCTGCGTCAAATCCTTTATCTCTGCCATGCAATCCTCCCGCCGCCTTCCGTTTCACGCCTTAAATACATACCGCCTCCCTTACCGCGACGCGGACTCGCGGATCCGGCGGCTTTCTATTTCCTTGCGGAGCCCCAGGTCCAGAAGCTGGCTTACATCAATGATCAGCGAAACCGAACCGTCGCCCAGAATGGACGCGCCGGCGATTCCCGGCGAGTTGGTGTACTGATCCCGCAGCGGCTTTATAACGACATCTTCCTCTCCAATCAGGCTGTCCACCATAAAGCCCATTTTCTTTTCGGCGGTTCCCACGATAACAATAAAGTGGTAGTCCTCGTTTTCTTCGCTCTTGATGCCGAAAAGCCGGTTAAGCCGGAGCAGCGAAACGACATCGTTACGAATATTGAACACTTCGTAATTGTCGATACGCTGTATCTCGTCAGGCTTGATGCGGACGCTTTCGATAACGCTCGTAATGGGAATGGAATAAATCTCCGCGCCCACCCGGACAAGCAGCCCCTGAATAATCGCCAGGGTAAGGGGCAGTTTGATGATAAACTTGGTGCCCTTTCCCTTTTCCGACGTTACCGTTACGGTACCGTTGAGTTTTTCGATAGACCGGCGTACCACGTCGAGTCCCACGCCCCGTCCGGAAATGGCGGTAATGGCCTTGGCTGTGGAAAAGCCCGGCTCAAAAATCAGGTTGAACGCTTCCACATCGGTGAGCACTTTATTGGGGCTGACGAGGCCGCGGTCAACGGCCTTTGTCTTGACCGCTTCCACGTCAATGCCCTTCCCGTCGTCGGCAATCTCGATGATGATCATGTTGCCTTCGTTGGCGGCCTTGAGCAGTACCATGCCTTCTTCGGGCTTTCCCGCGGCCTTGCGCTCCTCCTGGGACTCAATGCCGTGGTCAATCGAATTGCGCACCGAGTGCATGATCGGATCGAGCAGATCTTCGATAACCGATTTGTCCAGTTCCGTTTCCTCGCCTTCGATAACCAGGTTGATTTTCTTGTTGAGGGTTTTGGAAAGGTCCCGCACGAGGCGCGGGAAGCGGCTGAAAATCTGGCTGATGGGCACCATGCGGATGCGCATAACGCCTTCCTGGAGTTCCCCGGTGATCCGGCCCAGATTTTGGGAAGTTGTACGGTACTTGCTTACCACTTCCTTGAGCGTAGTATCAAAATTATCGAACAGCGAAAAAATATCCCCGTACTCCTCATTGATCTGCTTCCGCACATCCTTCACCGTTTTGCCATTCTGGATACTTTCCAGATAATCCGGCAGGCTGTCGAACAGGTTCTTGATCTTTTCCCGGTACATGCTTTCGATGGTACGAAGGTCCGTCTGGAGGTCGCCAAACTGATTGCTGATCTGGTTAAAGGTCGCCTTGGTGATCACCGTTTCGGAAACGAGATTAAGGAGATCGTCGATACGCTTTGAATCCACGCGGAGTATGGACCCGGCCTCTTTCCCGGCTTTCTTCGCGTCTTCACCGCCGCCGGCCGGACGGGCCGCCGCGGGCGGCTTTTCGGCGGCGGCCGTTTCAGGGGAAGCCGCTGCCGGAGCGGCCGCCGTACTCGCGGGAGCCGCTGCGGGACGGGCCGTCGCGGACGGAGCCGCGTTCGCGGACGAAGCCGCGTTCGCGGACGGGGCCGCGTTCGCGGGAATCGCCTCCGCCGGAGCCGGTCCCGCGCCGTCAGACTGGGTAACGTCGGTAATTGACGCGGCAAGGCTTACGTCGGGGAGTATGACATATTTGGTAATTTCCGACGGGGCGCGGGTAGAAGCGACATAGTAATCCACCACGGGAAAGAAATTATCTTCGTAAAGCTGTTCAAAGTCAGGGGTGGTCTTAAGCACCGTGCCGATGCCCTTGAGGGCCGCGTAGACCTGAATCCCGCCCACCGTGTTCATCAGGCTGTTTTCATCAAATTTGACGGAGACCCGCAAGACCGGCATGGCGCCGTCAACGGATTCCTTGAGTTCCTGGAGTTCGTCCTCCGTGAGGGTTCCGGCGGGAGGCACGGCCGGGGAAGCGGCCGTTTGCGCGGGCGCCGCTTTTGCCGGAGCCGGGCCCGCCGGTGCGGCGGCTTTGGCCGCCGGCGCGCCGGTTTTTTTGCGGGAGGAACCCGCGGGAAGCAGGGCGGAAAGGCGTCCCTCGATCTGGGACGTGTCCTCTCCATAAATGGCCCCGTTCATCCGCTGTTCAAGCATCGCCTTGATCACGTCAATCGCCGAAAGAAGGGTGTCCGTAACCGCTTCGTTGATAGCGAGCTGATCCGAACGGATCGCGTCCAGCACATCCTCAACCAGGTGGGTAAAGTGAGAGAGTTCCATCATCTCAACGGTGGCGGAGCCGCCCTTGAGCGTGTGAGCCGCGCGGAAAATCTCGTCTACCGCGTCCTTGTTGCCGCCTTCGTTCTCCAGGACCAGAATGTTCTGCTCCAGCGTGTCCACCTGCATCTGGGCTTCGCTGAAGAAATCCTTGAGAAGTTCTTCATTATTAGGGTCAAGATAATCACTCATATCTTTAGAATTTTATACACAAACTGTTTCCCGTCAAGGACGGAATCACGATTTTTTCCAAAAAGATACATGGCGCGCGCGGGGCATCCTTTACACGGCCTCAAAAACCGCTTCGGCTTCGGGAATTTTTGTGGAAACCAGCGCGAGGCGTATCAGGCTGTTGGGTTCGTTCCCCGCTTTGAGGGAAACCTGTGTCTCAAGGCCCAGCGCGGGGATAATTACCACGGCCCGGTTTCCCTTTTTTTCAAGGACTACCGCCTCCCACACTTCGTCTTTCCGGGAAGCGAGATAGACCGCCGTCCAGTGGGCGCGGGAAGCGCGCTCGGCATGGACCGCGGCCTGATACGCCGCTTCTCCCGCGCCCATCGCCACCGTCATTTCGGCGGCGGAGCGCGGCGGTACGTCCCGGTATGCCTCCGTTCCCAGCGCCGCGCGCAGCTGCTGATGGGCAAGAAGGTCCGTATAACGGCGGAGCGGGCTGGTTACCTGGCTGTACTGATCCAGCCCCAGTCCCCAGTGGAGGCCGGGCTTGACGGAAAGCGCGCGGGGCCGCATGCAGCGGCGGAGCTGGTATGCCCCGGCCAGTCCCGGCAGGGCCGTGCCGGGGAGGTCGCCCGTTTCCTGGGAAACGAAGGGAAAGGCCAACTGCCGCCGGGACGCCCAGCGGGCGGCCCCTTCCCCCGCGAGGAGCATACATTCCCGGACCATAACCGCCGCGGGACCGGAAACCGTTTCTTCGATGCTGATCCGCCGGTGCTCTGTGTCCACGGCGATATGGACCTCCGGGAGTTCGATCACCACGGCGCCCGCGTCAATGCGGCGGCGCAGGTTCGTCCGGCTCCACGCGATGAGGGCGGCAAGGTCCCGCCGCGCCTCATCCGTTTCCATACGCGGCTGATTGCCTGCCGCCTCTCCGGCGGCAAGGCGGCCGGCGTCTTCATAGGAAAGCCGCGTTACCCGCACAAGGCTCGGAAAAATATCCGTTTCCGCGATCTCCCCCCGCCGGTCAAGGGCGAGCCGGAAGGTGAGCGCCGGGGAACGTTCATGTATCCCCAGCGCATAGTGCTCCAGGGCTTCCGGGGCAAGCATACGCGACGCGCCTTCGGGGAGGTAGAGCGTCGCCCCGCGCCCGCGCGCCTCGTTATCGGCGGGGGTTCCGGGCAGGACCGACGCGGCGGGGTCCGCGACATGGACATAAATAACCGGACCCGCGCCGTCCCCTGCACCTTCCTCAATGGAAACGGCGTCGTCAGGATCGGCGCTCCACGCGTTGTCCACGGCGTAGGAACGGAGAAAGGAAAGGTCGCGCCGCGTTTCGGCGGGCGGCGGGTCAACGGCCTCCCGCGCGGAAACCGCGGAACAGCCCAAACGGGAAGGATGGGGATTTACCCACTCATCCCACACGCCCGCGCCGAGGAGTATCCGGTGCGCTTCCGCTTCCGTTTCGCCCCGGCCCAGTTCTTTAAGGGTACGGCTTTTGGCGCTGGTCCCGAACGCGAGCGCTTCCACATCCTGCAAAAAACGGCGGTCATCGGGCAGGCGGAGCGATTTCGACGTGAGCCGCGCGAGAAATTCCTGCCTCTCCCGGGCGTCTTTTTCCTTCCCGTCCCGTTTCCGCTCCCCCGCTTCAACCTCTTCGCGGGGACGGGAGCGGATCGCCCCGATAGTTCCGGTAAAGTATAGCCCTTCCCGTAAAAGAACATAGGCGGCCCATGCGCTTTCCGGGCTGTACGCGCCGTATAACAGTTCCGCGAATTCCCGGAGCGAAACGGCCGTATCCGTGAGCAGTTCCCACACGCCCCGGATGTCTCCGGCGGGACCGTCTTCCCCGGAAAGGACGGTTCTTGCCGCCGGACCGGGGTGCAGAAGCTCGAGGTCTTTTTCCCGTACCCGGACCCGCTCCCCGCCGGGAAGTTCAATTTCTATTTTGTCGCCGGAAGCGGTTACCAGCGCGGGTTTTCCCCGGTAGACCGCAAGGCTCTTTTCCACAAACACGGTTTTAGTTTAACGGACGGCGGCCTTTGCGGCTATGCGTGGGGGCGGGGGAGGGGTCCAGCGCACGGCGTTGGACCCCGTTAGTATTACAACAGTTCCGAGACCAGTTCCATAAGGTCCGTTGATTTTTGCAGAAGGTTTTTCAGGTCCTCTTCCACCCGGATAACGAGTTGGCTGTTGCTGGACGCGGTGCCGCTGACATCATTTACAAGCGAGGTGATCGCTTTGCTTGAGGAGGACTGTTCTTCCATGGCATGCGCAATGGATTTAACCTGGAGCATCACTTCGCGGACGGTGGTTTGGGCCTCCATCAGGCTTGAGGCGGTTTTCCCGGAAAGTCCGGTAACCGAACTGATGGCGGTCATGGCCGTTTCCATGCTGGTAATGTTGAGGCCGGTAAGTTTCTGGATGTCCGTGATGGAGCTTTCCACTTCGCTCGCGGCCGAATGGGTTTTTTCCGCGAGTTTCCGCACTTCGCCGGCCACCACCGCAAAGCCTTTTCCCGCTTCGCCCGCGTGCGCCGCCTCGATGGATGCGTTCATGGCCAGGAGGTTGATTTGGCTCGCTATATCGGTGATCACACTCATAATACTGCCGATATTGTTGGATACTTCGCCCAGTTTGTTGATATTTTCCGTAAGCCCGCCGGCCAGCGTGTGAAGGTCCTGCATCGCCTTGCCCGATTCTTCGGCCATGGAAACGCCGGCTTCCACCTTTTCGTGGGATTCATCCGATTGTTCCGCGGCGGAAGCGGCGCTTTCGTTGACCTGAAGCACCCCGGAACTGAGCCGCTCCATGGCGCGGAGGATTTCGTTGATCTTCTGTGTCTGATCGTTTCCGCCGCTGCGCACCTGATTGGCGCTTGTCGTGATGCTGGAAACGGTGTTTTCCACATCCCGCGCGGACTGTTCCACCCGGGAGGCCAACTCGTGGATCCGCGCGTTGGCCCGCTGGGCTTCCTCCGCCTTGGCTTCGGCCTCGGCCTCCTTGGCGCGGGCGGCGCGGAAACTTTCGTTAAGGTTGCCCGCCATTTTGATGAACGATGCTTCCAGCGCCGAAAATTCGTCCTTCCCGGTAACGGCAAGCGTGAGATCGAGATTGCCCCCGGCAAGTTCCGCCGCGGCGCGTACCGTGGCCTTGAGGGGGGCCAGAATCGACCGGATGACAAAGACGCAGAGGGGCACGAGGAGAAAGAGGGAAAAGGCGGCGATGATCCCGATGATGAGGATCATCCGGTTGCGGAGATCGGCGGCCATTTCGTTTTCCATGTCCGCGCGGAGCCGTTCGATATTATCTATATAGATCCCCGTAGAAATCCAGATGTCCGTACCGGGAATGTACTCCACATAGGCCAGTTTGGGGGCCAGGTCCATGGACGGCGGTTTTGGGAAGACAAATTCGACAAAGCCGCCGCCTTTTTGCGCGTTGGCGTAGAGTTCCCGCACATAATAGACCCCGTTGGCGTCCGCCGTGCCGCCCAGATCTTCGCCCTCGCGCTGGGGCAGGGTCGGGTGCATAAAGATCACCGTGCCGATATAGGTATAATAATACCCCGACTGATCCTCCTCAAAGCGGTAATCCTTGATATAGCGGTAGATAATATCGTGCTGTTCCGTGCGGTCCGTAACGCCGTCGAGCGCCTTGCTCAGCGCCACGGCCATGGTCTGGGTACCGAGCCGGATTTTTTCCCGCTGGCCGTTCAGCATGACCAACTGCGCTTCCTGTATTCCCGCGTCCTTCACCTGGTCGGCGGTAACGTAGAGCGTCGCGGCCAGCGCCGCGATAAACAGGAGCAGCGCGATGATAATTCCGGTAATTCGCGCCCCGATGGGGATATTTCTCAGCATGTCATCTCCTTTTGGCGGATGATTCCCGGTTTCCGAACAATCCGCCAAAAATTTTGGTTGTATTTGGGCAATTTGTGCTGTACAATAATGATGATAATCTTCCGGGGTCAATTTCGCAAATTCCCGGGGAGAACAACACTACTTTTCAAGGAGGGTATCTATGCTTACGATACGAGAAAATCTTCTGGAAACCATCCGCGGCGGCAAGCCGGACCGGTTTGTCAATCAGTACGAATTCCTTCAAATGGTTTTTGGCGCCGATCCTATCGGCAGGGCGTTCCGGTTTCCCACTCCCGGCTCGGAGGAAAAAATCGCCTGGGGCGTTACGTACCGCTGGGTCGAAGGGCAGCCCGGCGGTTTCCCCGTTCATGACGCCGAACACAAGGTTATCAAGGACATTCAGAGATGGAAGGATGTGGTACACGCCCCCAAAACCGATTATCCGGCCGCGGACTGGGAGCAGGGCATCAAAATGTACGAAGCCGTTGACCGGAAGGAGTACTTTGCCACGGCGATGGTCGCGCCGGGCATTTTTGAGAATTGCCATCACATGATGGGCATCGACGACTGCCTCCTCAACCTGGCAGAGGAACCTGAACTCATGAAGGAACTTATCAAGGTAATTACCGATTACGAACTTCGCTATGCCGAACAGGTCTGCACATACCTGAAGCCCGACGCGATTTTTCATCACGATGACTGGGGCTCCCATACTTCGTCTTTTATGTCGCCGGCCATGTTTGACGAATTCTACCTTGAGCCATACAAAGCGGTGTACGGTTATTACAAGAGCCACGGCGTCGAGATCATTGTGCATCACAGTGATTCATACGCCGCCAATCTGGTGCCGGAAATGATTGAAATGGGGGTCGATATTTTCCAGGGCTGCGTAACCACGAACAATGTGCCGGAACTGGTAAAAAAATACGGCGGCAAAATCTCGTTCATGGGAGACCTGAACAACGGCGTGCTGGACCGGGCCGACTGGTCCCGCGAGCAGATCAAGCGCGAAGTGGAGCGCGCTTGCCGCAATAACGGCAAACTGTTCTATATTCCCTGCCTTACCATGGGCGGCCCCGGCAGCACCTTCCCCGGTGTGTACGAGGCCGTTACCGAAGAAATCAACCGCATGAGCCGGGAACTGTTTTAGGGAAACGCCGGTTAACGGTTCCCTGCGGGGAGGGGGGCCATCGAACCGCAGGTTCGCGCCCCCCGCTCCCGGCAGGTCTAGGGAAGCACTGATTTATTCAACCGAGAATAAATCAGTGCTGCTTTAATGTGGTATTTGCGTAATGAAATGAGCAAATACATAGGGCAACGCTGATTAGCGTCAAGTTAATCAGCG
>JAITGJ010000130.1 GCA_031280705.1 Spirochaetaceae bacterium | reverse complement strand
GGCGTCGCCATATCTGGCGTCGCCATATCTGGCGATGATCCCGCCGCCGCGTCTGGAAACGCTTCCTCTGCCGTGAGGAACACGGCGCGGTGAATCGCGTTGTCCCCCTCCACGCGCTCCACTTCGGCGGAAATGCGGTTAAGAATTTCAGCGTGATGGGAGAATTCCCGGTTTATGGACACATCTTCCCGGACCGTGGAAATGATCCGGTAGCGGTCTCCCGCCCGGTGTTTCCAGGTGAATTCTTCCGCCCCGGCGCGGGGAAGAAACCAGGCCGTTAGTACGGCAAAAAACAGCGCCGCCCGGCGCGGAAGGAAGGTATGCATGGTTTAAGTATCGGTTTTCCCGCGCCGATCCATAAAAGCGCGGAAAACGCGGGCCGCGCGGGGGAATGGCGGCCCGTTTACCGCGCGCGGAGCATCCGTACCGCCGATGCCAGCAAAAAAACCGCTCCCGCGAGGATAACCGTCATCGCGCCGGCGGGCGCATCGAAAACCCACCCCGCAAAGAGGCCGCCCACGGAAAAAAGCGCGGAAAACACGGCCCCGAAAAGCATCATTTTTCCCAGGTTCCGGGCAAAACAGCCCGCCGTTCCCGCGGGCAGGGTGAGCATCGCAATCACCATCACGATGCCGACAAAGGTCTGGAGCAGCACAATCGCGGCGGACGTGATGATAAGGACGGCAAAAAAAATGCCCGTTACCGGCGCGCGGCGCGTGCGGGCGAATTCCGCGTCAAAGGATGACGCTTCAAGCTGCGGGTAAAAACGCCACGCGAGAAATACCGTTACCGCGCCGAGCAGGGCGAGGAGCGCGATGTCCCGCTCCGCGACAAGCAGAATATTGCCAAACAGATACGATGACGGGTCCGTATAACCGGGCGTCTTTGCCATGAACAGTACGCCCAGGCTCATGCCGATAGCCCAAATCGCGTTGATCACCGTATCTTCCCGCTGTTTCGCCTTGAGCGATACCACGCCGATGACCCCGGCGGACAACACCGCGAAAATGAACGCCCCGCCGGCCGGCGGAAAACCGGGAACAATCCCCGAAGCGGAGAGGTAGAGGGCCATGCCGATGCCCCCCAGCACGGCGTGGGACACGGCCCCGGCAAGGCTGGCGATACGCCGCACCGTTACCAGGGCGCCCAGTACGCCGAACAGCACCGATGAAAGCAGGCCGGCAAGGAGGGCGTTCCTGACAAAGGGAAAGTCCGCGCTGGCAAGGGCGGCGAAAAACCCGCTCATACCCGCGCCCCGCGCGCAAACGCGGCAAAAAGCCCGCTCATGCCCGCCCCCCGTGTTCCGCGTGTTCCGCTCCCAGCGTAATGATCCGGTCGGTCAGATTCAATATGTGGTCCATGCCGTGGGTTACAATCAGAATCGTAGAACGCTCCTTGAGGCGGCCCAGCGTAAGGTAGAGCCGCTCCTCGCTCTCCAGGTCCATGTTCGCCGCGGGCTCGTCCAGCACGAGCAGCGGCGGCCGGGCGGCCAGGGCGCGCGCCACCAGCACCCGCCGCCGCTGTCCGCCGGAAAGCCCCGCGTAGGGCCGGTCCGCGATACCGCCGATTTCCGTCTGCGTGATGGCGTCTTCCACCGCGGCGCGATCCTCCGCGGTAAACGCGCGGGACCAGCGGCGGAGCCGCCCCATACGGACCACCTCCCGCACGCGGATGGGAAACGCCTTGTCCAGCACCGCCTGCTGGGGCACATAGCCCACCGGTTCAGCCGCGCGGGGAGACACCCCGAAAAGCGCAATGGAACCGGCATCCGGCTCTTCCAGCGCGAGGATCAGGCGGAGCGCGGTCGTTTTCCCCGAACCATTGGGCCCCGCGAGGGCGGCAAATTCCCCCCGGCGGACCTCAAAACTTACCCGCTCCAGCACGGAAACGCTGCCGTAGGAAAAACTCACCCGGTCAAACCGGATTGCCGGATCGCCCGTTACGGCGCCGCCGGTTACCGCGTACTGCCCCCCGCCCGCGTCCTGATCACCGCCGCCGTCCGGGGCGATGCCGGTCATGGCGCGGTCTCCCGCAGGGCCGCTCCCATGACCCGGATATTGTCCAGCCAGTCCGCGGCAAGCGGATCCAGGCGCACGATACGCGCGCCCACCGCCCGCGCGACCGTTTCCGCCGCTTCCACCGGGTACTGGGCCTGCACAAAAATCGCCCGGGGCCGTTCCCGCCGCGCGCGTTCAACCAGCGCGGCCAGAAGGCGCGGCGTAGGCTCCTTGCCGCCGGTTTCCACCGCCGCCTGCGCGATGCCGAACTCGTCCAAAAAATAGCCGAAAGCGGGATGATACACAAACACCGTGCTTCCCCGCAGCGGGCGGAGCGTTTCCCGGAGCCGTTCAAATTCAGCCGTAATCTCCGCGATTGCCGCGCCGCAGTTTGCCGCGTACTGTTCACGATAATCCGCGTCCGCGGCGGACAGCGCATCCCGGATCGCGCGCGCCATGATCTTCGCCGGTTCCTCCCCCAGCCAGGAGTGGCGGTCCCGTCCGTCCGCGTCCGGCTCCGCGCCGCCGTCCGGATGCTCATCACCCTCATGTTCCTCCAGCGTACGCCACCGGACGCCTTCCACCCCGTCTATGATGGCAAGCCGCGGATACAGCGCGGCGATCTTTGGCCGCAGGGTGATTTCAAACTCCACTCCGGCAAGTATCCACGCCGCCGCGCCGGACAATTCCGCAATCTGCCGGGGGCTGGGTTCCCAGTCGTGGGGGTTTTGCCCCGGCCCGGCAAGCACGAGCAGCCGCGCCCGTTCCCCGGCCACGCGGGACACAAACCAGCCCTGGGGAAGCATGCTCACCACGATAAGGGGCCGCCCGGCCGGAGCCGTTTCCCGTCCGCCGCGCGGCGCGCAGGATACCAGAACGAGGAAAAAAAACGGCGCGAAAAGGAAACGTTTGGGGCCGGCGGCGTTTTGGCGGGACATGACGGTTCCCATCTTGACACGGAGCGCCCTGAAAGTCAACGCCGGCGCGATCCGCGCCGGTAACCGGGCCGCCCGTTTAAGTAAATGCGCCGTTCGTTTAGATAAACGCGCCGCTCGTTTAGATAAACGCGCCGCGCGTTTAGAGAAACCCGCCCCTCGGCTATAAACACCCGCCGCGCGGAGTCTTAAGCGA
>JAITGJ010000039.1 GCA_031280705.1 Spirochaetaceae bacterium | reverse complement strand
AGCTTCCGCTGATAGGCAACGCCATCCCCTCCGAAAAATCCCGGATGCGAACCGATAAAACCGGAAACAGGCTCGCGGTTTGCGGCGGTGGCATTTGCGGCGGTATGGTAATACTGCCGCAGCATGTTCCTGATACGCTGTTCTTCCTCGGGTACTACCGCATCTTCAGTAATAAAAGCAATCGTTATTCTGCCCAGGGGAATATCCTGGGGAACTTCAAGCAAAACTCTCCGGTCGGCGGGAATATCAACCGTTTGTTCTATGATCATGATTTGAGTATACGGAGGGCTGTGTGAAAAAGCAAGCGTATGGTTTACTCGCCGTGTCCGCGCTCCTGTTCTCCTGCGCCACGCAAGGCGCGGTGAACGCTCCGCTCTGGGTGCGGGACCGGGAGGCGGCGTACCCGAATGGGGAATGGCTCTGCGCCGTGGAAACCGCCGCGAACAAAAGCGCCGCCGAAGCGGCGGCCCTCGCCGCGCTGGCCCAATCCTTTCGGATGGATGTGGCCGCGGTCGTCCGCGCCGGTGAAACTTACGTGAGCCGGATACAGCAAACCGGCGGCACGGGCATCGCCGCCAGCGCGGAATTCAGAAGCGTCGCACGGGAGGTGAGCGCCGTTTCCTCGGTGTCCGGCCTCTCCGGTGTTGAGCGGGAGTACTGGGCCGCCCCCAACGGCGAAGTCTGGGCCCTGGCCCGGATGAACCGCGCCGAGGCCGCCGCCCGCTATTCCGCCGCTATCGCCGAACACGAAAAGCTCATCGCGCTGCTGCGGGAAACCGCCGCCGCCCGAAGCGGCATTGACGCATGGGCCGCCCTGGCCTCCGCCGCCGATGCCGCCGCGCTTGCGGATAACTGGTACGCCATGCGCTCGGTGCTGCGGCCCGAAACCGCGGGAACTGTCCCCGCTTACGGCGGTGAGGCTAGCCTCCGCGCCACCATGCGGGAAGCGGCCCGTGGCGTTGCCATTGACCTGCGTGTCGGCGGGACCGGCGGCGTCCGCGCCGCAACCGCCTTTGCGGAGGTCTTCACCAGCCGGGGGTTCAGAACCGGCGCTGGCAGCCCTTATGTCCTGCAAGCGCTTTCCGCGCTGGAAGACACGGACCAGTCCGGCGGCGGTTTTGTCTACGCCCGCTGGAATGTCTCCGCCGTTTTGGCGGACAGCGCGGGGGCGGAACTCTTTGCGTGGTCCGATACCGGGCGGGAGGGCCACACGAGCCGCCCGGAAGCCCGTGAACGGGCGCTGCGTAAAACCGAAGCCGTTATAAGCGCCGGTTTCGCCGAAGCCTTTGACGCCTGGGCCGCGTCCCGGCTTTAAGAGGGAAAACGGGGCCGCCTGGCGGCCCTGCAAATATAGTTATGAGGAGTGAAAGATATAGATATCCACTATTCCGATATTCAATTAAAATGGTTACAAAAGAAGTTTTAGATTTATTCGAAAGTCTGGTTTAATACCCCGTCGGACCTCCGGTCCGCGTTCTGCTCCGGCTGTTATCAGTCAAAGTATACGCATCGGGGGATTAAACCAGACGGTATAATAAATTTCCTATCGAACGAGCCTCCGGCCGAATAACGCGCTACTTAAGATACCGCGTCGGACTAAAGTCCGGGACTAAAGTCCGCCTCTGCTCAGCGGAGGCTCATTGATACAGGTAATCAAGTCCTGGCAGGTGATCGCTGTAACTATCGCCGTAATCCTCTATATATCACTGGTCTTCTACGTGGCCCGTGCGTACCGCCGACCCCGAAGAAGTGAGCTCCTCCGGTTCCAACGTGAACGAAGAACTGGGGCTGGAAGAAACGTAGTACTCCGGGAAGTCTAAATTCTTGGATACGAGTGGCGGAGCTTGATACGCGCATCGGCGGTTAAACCGGCTTTTTTAAAAACGGTCCGCCGGTTTTCCCCGCGAGCCGCTCGGCGCGTTGCCGGAAATCCCGCAGGTCTGATTTTCCCGGTGGCGGCAGTTCCAGCGCCCGGCGCGTCAGCTCCAGCGCCTCCACGGCGTTTCCGAGCCGCCACTCGGAATCGATAGCCAGTGCGCGCAGGGCGGCGGCCCGGATCTCCGGGGGAACACCGGCTTCGGCGGCTGCCGCAAGCAGGCGGCGGCCTTCGTCATACCCGCCTGAGCGGAGCAAATCCCTGGCGTAAACCAAAGCCGCGGCGGGACAGCCCTGCTTCGCCGCGAAACGCAGCAGTTCTCCGGCGGTATCGCGCAGGGTCCCAGGGCCGCTCTCCGGGGGGGACAGCTCCCCGGCGCGGCGCGCCCGGTCCCGCCAGCGCAGGGCAAGCCGCTCAAGGTCATACCGGTACTTCGGGAGCGCGCCCAAAGGATCCGAGGCGATATCACACATAGCGGCGAAAATGGCGGCCAGGCCCGCGATGTCCCGGAGGTTGTGATCGCACACGCCCATGAGCGCTTCCGCGCCGCCTGACCGCAAAAACGAAAACCAGATTTCAGGGGCAAGCGCTCCGGGAGTATCCCCGGAACGGTCGATGCCCAAAACGGCAGTCTCAATTGTTCCCTGGGAACAGCCGCCCGCCGTTTTTTTCCAAAGCCGCCGCGCCGGGTGGAGCAGGTCCGCGTGGCGGTACTCAGGGGGCGTAAAACCGTTCATCAGACAGCGGGTTTTGATAATCTGGGAATCAAAGCTCTTGCCGTTGTAACTCACCGCTACCGGGGGACCGGCGGCGAATTCACCCACAAGCGCCCCGATAAAATCGTTTTCGCCGGGGTAATCCAGCAGCAGGTATTGAGTTATGCGCAGCGAGTAGCCCCCGGAAGCCGGAGCGTGAGCGGTCCGTGCCAGCCGCCCGAAAGCCGCGAGAAAGGCCACGGTTCCCGCGCCGCCTGAAAGGCCCGTTGTCTCCAAATCAAAAAAAAGGAGCTCTTCGGGAACGGGGAGGCTTCGCGCCGCGTCCAGATCGGGGACAAGTACCGGCAGGGCGGCAGGCAGTGCGGCGGGGAAGGGCAGCGGCGGTGCGGTATCGAGCACCCGCTTCAGTGTCTGAAAACCGGCGGAAACCCAGCCCCGGAATTGATTCGCGCTGCCGTCCGGTTCCCGCCGCCCGATTCCGGCGGGCCCGGGCCGCGGGACCGCGCCCTGGGCTTCCCGTATGCGCCGCAGCCGTTCCCTGAGATTTCCGGCCATTACAGGGTACTCAGCGGTTCCACCTGATATACCTCGATGCGCTGCCGCAGTTCCTCCACCATTTCTGGCGGGGCCTCGGTATCGGTGATGAGCATAGTGATTTCCCCAAGAGAACCGTAAATAAAATTGAGCCGCCTGCCGATTTTGCTTTTATCCGCCAGGATATAGCGGGGCCCTGTAACACGGGTAAGCATCAGATGATTAACCGAAGCCTCCTGCATCATCGCTGTAGTAAGCCCCTCGCGGGCGGTCAGCCCGTTGCAGCCCAGAAAACATTTTGAGGCGGTTACGGTGGAAAGATTGTTGACGGCAAAATCGCCGACCATCGCCTCTTTGGGAAAACGCATTTCTCCGCCGGTAAAAATCAGGATCATATCTTTGGGACGCTCCGCTTCCATGGCGCGGGCGTTATTCGTAATGACCGTTACGTGCTTTGCGGTGATAAAAGGGATCATCCCCGCCGCGGTAGAACTGGTGTTGATAAAAATCGTGTCCCCGTCTTCCACAAGAGCGGCGGCGTAACGGGCAATAGCGGTTTTATTCAGCGTAAAGGCGGAACTGAAAATATTGCCTTCCTCAGCACCGGCGTTTTTGCCCAGCGACGCGCCGCCGTAAAAGCGGGTGATTTTTTCGACTTCCTCCAGTTTCAGGAGATCGCGCCTTACGGTCAGGGGGGAGACACCCATTTCCCCGGCTATCTCCTGTATATTTACCGCCCCTGATTCGTACAGGCTTTTAAGCAGCCGGTTTCTCCTGGTTTCCACAACAGCGCGTGATGAGCGCATAATAACTCCTCTCACAGGTATTGTAAATGATAATTATATCGCTAATAAACACCTGTATGCTGAATTGGCGGCGCTACGCGGGGGCTTCCACAGGCGGCGGTAAACGCGCTAAACTGACGCTGAAAAGGCCGCCCCGGAGCAGGAAGCGGTTGATTCCCTTACGGCGATGATCGCCGAAGGGTTTGGAGATCTGTAA
>JAITGJ010000267.1 GCA_031280705.1 Spirochaetaceae bacterium | reverse complement strand
GGACAGCGCCCGTTCTTCGGCGTGTATTACCGCATGCTTGACGCGGACACGGTGCAGATGGCGAACGCGGTGGACCTTGCGGCGCTGTACGCGGGGGAGAAGTACTACACGGAACAGGCAACATTGCATGAGGCGATAGCGTTAAACACGGTGGAAAACGAGGCGGAATTTATCAGTTGGGGCATCGTAATTCCGCAGGAACGGGAGCCGTCCCAAACCCCGTAGCGGGGCCGCACGCACAGGGCCGGTATTTGCCCGGTGTTAGAATTCCTCTATATGAAAAAGACGCGCAAAAAACCGCAGGATGGCGTTCCAGATACGCCGGAAAAAGCCGGGGTTTTTCCGGCGGTACAGTTCCCGCGCCGCCCGGGCCAGTTCTTCCGGACTAAAATCCGCGCGCTGAGTATTTTCTTCAATCTCATACTCCAGCTTTGCGGTCCGGCCGGGCAGGTCCACAACTACCGCGTTAATGGTCCGCCAGCCAAGGCTCCGGGCCGCCTCAAGCCGCCGGCCCCCGGCGATGAGGACATTTTTCCGGCTGACGGCGATGGGCGTAATCTGCCCGAGCCGCTTCATGCTTTCCGCGAGGGCCGCGATATCGCCCATATCCCTGCGTACCCGTTTTCTGACGATAATTTCTTTGATGGGAACCTGCACGCCGCCGCCTCAATAAAGCCAGGGGTGAGCGTCCGGCGCCGGGGCAAACGGCGAATCGGACGGCGGGCCTTCCGGCAATTCAGCGGGTTCTTCCGCCGCGTCCTCAGGCGGCGTTTCCCGCGCGGAATCATCATCCGGCCCCGCGCCCGGTGAATTTCTCCGGGTGGCGGTAGTTTGGCGGGTATTTGTCCGGGAAGCATTCCGGCTGTTCCGGGCCGGACGGGACGGCAGGACCCCCGGATCGATGGTGGGCCGGGGAATGTCGGCCAGCGCGGTTCGCCCGTCAATCGCCAGCGTGCCGGTCCGCATGGCGCTCATCGGTATGGCGGGCCGGGACGCGATCATGCCGCTTCCGCTCCGGTGTTCTTCGCAGGAGGCCACGGGCTGATACGCCTCAAGAAAACTCATGGTTATCCCCGTGGGGCAGGCCGCTGTTTTAAGGAGTCCGGTCTCCACGCATACGGTCAGATCCACCACGCCCATATCGGGCCGGATAAAATCTTTTGCCGGATGCTCCAGGTGAATTTCCTGCATATAATCGCCCCAGACAGGACCGGCCAGCGTTGCCCCGGTAAGGGAAAGCCCCAGCGAGTTGCCGGGCTGGTCAAACCCAAACCACACCGCCGTGGTATAGTAGGGCGTATACCCCACGGTCCAGGCGTCGGCCCAGTTTTGGGTGGTGCCGGTCTTCCCCGCCGCCGGAATACGGTAGCGGTTCCCCTGCGCATCCCGGTACACAAGTTTACTGCCGCCATTGGTACCCGATGTCAGGGTGCCCGCCTCAACCGTGCGCCGGAGCATGGAGGTCATCACCCAGGCGTTTTGGGGACTTATCACCTGATTGGCCGCGCCCCGCCGCCGCTGGGCAAGACGTATATCGCCCTCCACGTCCAGCACCGTGCGGCCATTCCGGTCTTCAACGGCGCGGATGGCGATGGGGGTTACGTCCCGCCCCTGGTTGGCAAACACCGCGAATGCCCGCGCCATCTGGATGGGCGCTATCTGGCTAATCCCCAGCCCCAGGGGATACACGCGCGGGAAGGTGCGCCGCTTGACTTCAGGATCGCTTATGCCAAGAAGCAGCGCGGCCCGGTCAATGGCCGCGTCAAAGCCGATGGCGTCCAGCACCTTGAGGGAGGCCACATTCATCGACTGGGCCAGCGCGTCGGTCAGCAGCACCGAACCCTTCCACTCACCCCGGAAATTGAGGGGAATATAGGGCGTATGGTCTTCGTTATAAAACACCATGGGAAGATCGAAAATCAGGCTGGCCGGGTGAAATTTCCCCAGATCAATGGCCGCCGAATAGTACAGGGGCTTGAAGGAACTGCCCGGCATGATCTGCCCCTGGGTGGCGCGGATAAACTGGTTCGATTCATCGAAGCGCGATCCCCCGATAATCGCCTTGATATATCCCGTTTCGTTCTCAATGGTGATAAGCGCCCCTTCGATAACGTTCCGCGCGGTCGTACTTGCCAGTTCCTGGTATCCCTTGCCGGTCAGCATTTTCAGGTCCTGCACGCCGAACACGAGCGCCGCCATATCCGCCACGGGATTGATGACCTTGGTAAACCGCGCCAGGGCTTTCTGCTCGTTCTGGGCGTCCGATGTCGCGTGAATGGCGTTGAGGTTGAAGGCAAGCGAGAGGAGATCCACAATGGGGATATACACCCGCTCCGCCTGGGAGAGCCGCGTTCCCCGGGAACGGGCGTACTCCGCGTTGGCGCGCTCCAGTCCCCGCTCCATGTATTTCTGCGCGGCGTTCTGGAAATCAAGATCCAGGGTAGTCAGTACGGTATAGCCGTCCCGGTAATAATCCATCGTACCATACATCAGCGTGTCGAGTTCCCGCCGCACATACTCGCTGAACCAGGGCGCGGCGTCCTGGCGGTGGTAATACGCCGCGGTGGAAGCGCGGGTATAGTCATAATTGTCCCAGTACTCCCTGAACGAAATATCGGCCTCTTCCTGCGTGGCGTAACCCAGCTCGATCATTTTGTTTAGCGTTCTAAGCTGCCGGTCCATCGCCGTGTTGGGATTGTCCAGCGGGTTATAGCGCGAAGGGCTGGAAAGCTGCACCACGAGAAGCGCCGCTTCGGCCAGGGTAATCTCCCGCGCGCTGTGGCCAAAAAAATATTTGCTTGCCGCTTCCACTCCGTACACGCCGGGGCCCATATACATATAATTGAGGTAAATTTCGAGAATTTCGTTTTTTGTATAGCGCCGCTCCATCTGGACGGCCCACCATAGTTCGTGTATCTTCCGGGACAGGCTGTATTCCCGGCGGTTCGTGTAGAGGGTTCCGGCCACCTGCTGGGTGATCGTGGAACCGCCGCCCAGATTCTTGCCGGTAAGCAGCCCGAACCCCGCGCGCGCGATGCCCCGGATGCTGAATCCTTTGTGATGATAAAAATCCGGGTCTTCACGGGCCAGAACCGCATAGATAAGGTGGCGGGGCAGGTCTGAAAGGGAAACCAGTTCCCGTTTTTCATCGGCGGAGAATTCAGTAACCAGATTGCCGTGAATATCCAGGACTTTTGTCGGAAGCACCGGGGCAAAATCGGCAAAATTTTCCTCGTTTTTGGTGTTCACCGTCATGGCAAGCGAAAGCCCAAGGCCGATGCCGATCACCGCCGCCAGAAGTATCGTCAAAACCGCAAAAACACGGATCAGAATAAAGCCTTTCATATCTATATTACTTTTATTTTATCCGGCGGCGGGGATTTGGACAAGAGCGCGGTTTACGCCGGGGAAAGCATCAGGGAGGCCATAACCTTCGCGTCTCCCAGAATGTTGGCAAGGAGCGCGTATTCGTTAGGCTGATGGGCGGTCTCGCATATCCGGCACCATACGGCGGCGTCCATTCCCGCGTTCCTGAGCCATGACGCAACCGTTCCGCCGCCTATGCCAACGGGACGGGAAGCCGTGCCGTACACATCTCCAATCGCCGCGGAAAGTTCCCGGATCAGCGGGGCGTTTTCCGGCGTGGCCCGTGATTCCACCGCCTGGAGGATTTCCCGCGCTACCGTTACGCCGCGCCGCTTTTCCACCTCAGCGGTAATGCGGTCAATTTCCGCGCACACTTCCTGTATGCGGTAACGGGGCAGAATACGCATGTCCATGCAAAAAATATCTTCGGCGGGAATGGTGTTGACATTGGGAACATTGGCTTCCTGTTTTGTCGGTTCAAACGTAGAAAAGGCAGGCTCGAAAAGCGCGTCCGTTTCGCTGAATTTCCTGTTGAGCCCGTCGTGCAGACTGAGCGCGAGGTCCGCTCCGGCAAGGCGGGCATTGACGCCGAGATCGGGCCGCGAACCGTGGGCCTGCACGCCCCGGACCGTAAACTGCGCCCACAGGATATTTTTTTCGGCGATCTCAATGGCGCTCCCCCGTTCATCGCCCGAATCGGGAATCAGCACCCGGTCGTTTTTTCTGAAAAGATCCCGGTTTTCCATAAGCCAGGCAATGCCGTAGGCGCTCCCCACTTCTTCATCGGCGCAGAAAAGCAGCTTTACGGTCCGTTCCGGCACGATGCCAAGCGCAGTAAACGCGAAGGCCGCGATAACCGATGAGACAATTCCCTGTTGATTATCCTCAACACCGCGGCCCACAACCCGGGGACCCAGCGGGCCGTCGTCCCGGCGGACCACGGTGTAGGGGTCAGCATCCCAGAGCGCGGGATCGCCGGGCGGCACAATATCAAGGTGGCTCATAATCCAGAGCCGGGAAGCGCCGCCGTCATCGTTTTTACCGGGAATGGTGGCGACAAGATTGGGCCGCACGCCGCCTTTCGCGCGGGCATCGGGAGCGTCGTGCCGCTCAAGGCGGGTAATTCCCCGCGCCGCAAGCCATGCCGCGAGGAATTCCGCCTTTTCAAGTTCCCCTTCCCCGCCGGAAGACGGAGAAATTGCCGGACGTTTTGAAAGCTCCGTCTCAAGTTCCACCGCGGTTTGTTCCGCCCGGTCAATAAAAGCAAAAACTTCTTTCTTCATAACGGTTCCCTTTTTTCTTTGGCCGGGTTTGTCCCGGCGGCGTTTTGTCCGTACCGTGTTCGCCGCGTCCGCGGAGCGCGGGGAATCACTGTCCCGCCGCTTTTTTGTACGCGTCCCAGGTGCTGCCGAGCAGCGCTTCGGGGGTGGAGTGTTCCGCCTTCCAGCCGAGTTTTTCGCGGGCGCGGCGGGCGGAGGCCGTCAGTTTTGCCGGGTCTCCCGCGCGGCGCTCAACAACGGCGGCGGGAATGGGCCGCCCCGTAACGCGGCGGGCAGTTTCAAGCATTTCTTTAACGGAAAAACCCGTTTCGCTTCCAAGATTTACCGTAAGGCTTTCGCCGGTTTTATCAAGATATTCCAGCGCCGCCGCGTGGGCGGATGCAAGATCGCTCACATGAACATAATCCCTGATGCAGGTACCGTCGGGAGTATCGTAATCGTCTCCAAAAATATGCAGCGTTTCGCGCATACCGGCGGCAGTTTCCATGATCACCGGAATAAGGTTTGCGGGATTCTGTTCCAGGGCGGTTATCCGCCCGCGCGCGTCGTAGCCCGCGGCGTTAAAGTAACGGAGCGCGGCAAAGCGGATATGTTTCAGCGTTTCATACCAGGCGAGAAACCGTTCAATTTCGAGCTTGGTGAAGCCATAATAATTTGCCGGGCGGGTGGGATGATTTTCATCCACGGGCAAAAATTCCGGATCCCCGTACACCGCCGCGCTGGAAGAAAACACGATATGCCGAATTCCCGTTTCCGCCGCGGCGTTAAGCATCGTGATGGTGCCGGAAATATTATTCACCGAATACTTTTCCGGTTTCAGCATGGACTCGCCCGCTGCCTTGAACGCGGCCAGATGCACCAGCGCGTCATAGGGCTTCCGCGCGGCCTCCCGCGCCGAATTGCCCGGCCCGGCGGACCGGTCCGCCCTGCCCGCCGCCGCGCGAAACATATCCGCTTCCCGCAGAATATCACCGTAAATAAAATCAGCCTCGGGAAAAAGATTTTCCCGCCGGCCGCTCGAAAGATTATCGTACACGGTAACCAGGTGTCCCCGGTCCAAAAGTTCCCGCGCCACATGGCTCCCGATGTACCCGGCGCCGCCAATAACCAGAATGTTCATGGTTTGAGTATAGCCGTCCGGGCGGAAAATAGCCAGAGCACGGCGGGCGGCGCGGTTCCCCGTAAACGCGCCGCTCCCCTGTCAACTTAAGACGCCTTTTTTCGCGAGAAAATCAAGCGCGTACTGCGCGTACAGCGCGGTTGCCGTTTTGAGCGCATCCTCGTCAATGTTAAAATTGCCGTGATGGTGCGAAAAATTGCAGCCCTTGGCGGGATTCATGGCGCCCACAAAGGCCATGAGGCCGTTGGGAACGTTTTGCAAAAAAATACCAAAATCTTCGCCGCCCATAATCCGGTCAAGCGTGCCGAGCGCGGCCTCCCCGCAGAGGGCGGTTACCGCCGCGCGCGCCAGAGCCGCCGCCGCTTTGCCGTTCATGACGGGCGGCGTTCCATAAAAATAATCAACCCATTCAAACCGCGCCCGCAGAGCCGCCGCCGTGTGTGATGCGATACGTTCAATAATTTCCCTGCACCGCCCCTGGATTTCGGGATTGAAGGTACGGATACAGCCGTCAAAAAAAGCCTCTTCGGCAATAACATTAAACCGTTCCCCGGCGGCAATTCTGCCGATGGTCAGTACAAACGGTTCGAGCGGACTGATTTCGCGGCTTGCGGCCGTCTGCAAATTCATCACGATTGAGCAGGCGGCGGTTACCGGATCGATGGCAAGATGCGGCAGCGCGCCGTGTCCGCCCTTTCCCGTAACCTTGCCGTAAAAGAAATCCGTGCCCGCCATGCGCGCGCCTTCTTCGCAGGAAATTTTTCCCGCTTCAAGCTCGGCCCAGAGGTGAATGGCGAAACAGCCGTCAAGCCCCTCAAGATGGCCGGCCTCAATAAACCGGTGAATGCTGCCGCCCACCTCTTCCGCAGGTTCAAAAAACAGTTTTACCGTGCCGGAAAAATCCTCCCGCAGATCACACAAAATCCTGGCCGCGCCCAAAAGGCTTGCCGTGTGGCCGTCGTGTCCGCAGGCGTGCATACAGCCGTCATTCTCCGATTTATACGGCAGATGATCGTTCAATTCCTGCACGGGCAGCGCGTCCATGTCTGCCCGCAGGGCAACGGTTCTGCCCGCGCCCCTGCCGCCGGTAATGGACGCCACAATGCCGGTTTCGCCCACCATGACATACGGCACGCCGAGCTGATCCAGTTCGCGGCGCACAATGCCCGATGTCCGGTATTCTTTCCAGCTCAATTCCGGATGCGCGTGGAAATCCCGCCGGTGCTCAATAACATACGCCTCGTATTTTTCCGCAAGTTCCCTTGTTTTCATAAGAAATCCTTTACGCCGCCGGGTCAGGCTACAGTAATTTTACCACTACCCCGGCAATCAGCACGGAAAGTACCGTTACCGTGATAAATCCCGCACAGATCATTTTGGGCAAAAGATAGCTTTCAAGCGCGGCGCGTTCCGCATCATTTTCACCTATCGCCTGCGCAACTTCCTTTGACATAAGCATCGTGGTAGGAAAACCGAACGTACACGTCATGCCCAGCGCGACGGCGAGGTACCCGTTCACCTTGAGCAGCTTCCCCGCGATGATACTGACCGCCGTAACGCCGGCCGCTCCGGTAACCAGCACCAGAACGAGCGGCCCGAACAGGCTGAGCATCTGCGCCGGCGATGTATCCGCGAGGGACGTAAAAATGACCAGCGTTGTCGCGGTAATGATAAACCCGCCCGACGCCGTTTTGGAAAGCGCGTTCTTTTCCAGAAAACCCAGTTCCATAAAAACAATGCCCATGATGAGCGCCGCCACAAAATAATGCACAACGCCGCCGGTCAATTTGGCGAGAAAACTTGACAGGGCGGCGACCGCGGCAAGCTTTGCCAGAATGCCCGACGGCTTGCAAAAGATTTCCGGCAGCGCAAGCGGCTTCCGTCTCCCGGCGGCGGAACGGGTTTCCGCTTCCGGCGCGCGGTACCGGGCAAGTTCGGGCGTTCCCCGGATGCTTTTTGCCGCCTTGCGCAGTAAAAACGACGCGTAGGGAATACCGATAAAATTCTGCGTTACCAGCAGCAGCACGCAAAAACTCGCCACCGTATGCGCGCCCTTTTCCCTGAGCGCGTTGGTCATGACGAGGGTTGCGACATTGGCGCCCGCGAAAATGGGCGCGCCGCCGATAGCCATGTCGCGGCCGATAAAAAGCGGGCACACCAGAATGATAAGCGCGGTCGCGGCAACGACCGCCGCACATCCGATGACCACGGTTTTCCACTGCCGCTTGAATTCGGGAAGATCCATCATCGTGCCAAGCCCGGTGATCAGGATGCCGATAAGCACCATGGCGATCCGGTTTATCTCCGCGACAGCAAAAATATCTTTTGGCAGTCCCAGCCAGAACGCGGCAAGCAGGGCCAGGGCAATAACGAGCGTTGTTGAAATATACGCCTTTGTTTTTTCGGCGACAATTTCTCCCAGCGCAAAAACGCAGAGCAGCGCCAGCAGCGCCTGTATTGAGTCCATATAACCTCCTTACATGGCCCGGTTGGACCATCTACGCAGAGAATTTAGCAGGAAATATGTTATTTGGTCAATTGCCCAAAACCCCGCGGGTTGTGCTGCCCAAAACCCTGCGGGTTTTGGGCTTTGGTTTTTGCGCGGGAGAACTGCACGGGACACAGGCATATGCGGGGTTTTGCGGCTCCGCCGCAAAACCCTTGACCAACAAGCGGCCACCATGTGGCCGCTTGTTGGTCAAGGAACCTGCCG
>JAITGJ010000254.1 GCA_031280705.1 Spirochaetaceae bacterium | reverse complement strand
TTATGAAAAAAAGAAGCGTGGTACTATTTGGATTGCTGGCGGCGCTGCTGGCGTTTGGCATGGTGTTGACGGGCTGCTCCGGCGACAGCGACACAGACCTTTTTAAGGGAACGTGGAAGCCCGATGAGGGCGGGCCAACAATAGTCATCACCGGGGGAGAGTTTACCATGTCTATGCAAGGAGAGGATGATACACTCTTACCCATGGCGAAGGGAACGGTTGCGGCCTCTGGAAATACCGCAGTGCTTACCATGACTCATATTAATCTAGTGTTCTGTAATTATCATATTTATGAATGATGATGTATGTTAATTCTTTATAGGATAAGGAATTAACATTTGCATTTTTTCCGAATTCCGTTTATTACGGAACACTAGAGGCAATGGAAACCTCGCCTAGTACCACGCCTAACTGGAAAGCATGGGGTGAGCTAGATGCCGACACAAAGGAAGCGTTAGGCGGCAGCAACAACATCTCCGTAACTGTTGACGGTGATACGCTTACCGAGGGAGAGGGGGAAGACGCAAAAACTTACACCAGGCAGTAACAGTGCGTACTGCCCAAACCGCTGCGCGGTTTGGGCTTGGGGTTTGCCTCCGGCAAAACCCCGCACTACCTCACCCTGTAGAATCCGCATGGATGCGTGCCCAAAAGCCTGCGGCTTTTGGGCTTGGGTTTTGCCTCCGGCAAAACCCCGCACTACCTCACCCTGTAGAATCCGCATGGATGCGGATTCTACAGGGTCGAGCGCCGCCCTGGGTTTTGCGGTAAAGCCGCAAAACCCAAGCTCAACATCCGCACGGATGCGGATGTTGAGCAGGAGGCCGCTTTTGGGTGCCGCGATGCCTCAAATAGAAATATTACCGAAAAGTCCGGCTCTTTACATATTTATACAAAATCGCTATACTGGCTCCGTTCAATACGCGCCCGCGCGAAACGGATGCGGCGCCGTTGTCCATGGTGAACGGGTCTGCCCGTAAAGTAACCGGCTTTGCGGATTAATTACGCAACGCGGCGCGTTTCCCGTGCCGTATGTTACGGAACGTCCCGCAGGGGACGGACGGCGCGTGGCGGCCTGACGTCCGGGAGGTAGTATGATTGCTGGCGTTATCGGCGCGACCGGCTATGCCGGCGCGGAAGTGGTCCGGCTGCTCGCCGGTCATCCTCAGGTAACGGGCCTTGTTTTGGGCTCGGTAAGTTTTGAGGGGGACCGTATGGAAAATCAGTATCTGAATTTTCAGACAGCCGTTTCCGCGTCCCTGGAGAGTCCCGCAAAGGTTATTGAGAAGAGCGGCGTGGTTTTTGCCGCCCTGCCGCACGGCGCCGGCGAATCCTACGCCCAGGCCGCGGTCAAGGCGGGCGTTTCGTTTATTGATTTATCCGCGGATTACCGTTTTGACGATGATGAGGATACCTTCACCGCCTGGTACGGCATACCTTACCGCTTCCCCGCCCTGCGCGCCCGCTCGGTGTACGGACTCCCGGAAATGAACCGCGCAAAAATACGCGCCCGCGCAAAAGAAGGGCCGGTGATTATTGGAAATCCGGGCTGCTATCCCACCGGGGCTTCGCTGGGCGCGATTCCCGCGCTGGTCAAAGGAATCGCCGGGGAAGGGGCGATCATTATCGACGCCGCGTCGGGAGTTACCGGCGGCGGGCGGGAACTTTCCCGGTCATTCCACTATGCCGAATGCGCCGATTCGGTGGGGCCCTACAAAACCGGCTCCCACCGGCATACGCCGGAAATTGCCCGGAATTTCCAGATGGCAGCGGGGCGGCCCGTTCCCGTGATATTTACCCCGCACCTGGCCCCCATGAACCGGGGTATTTTAAGCACGATTTATATGCCGCTCGCGGATCCCTGGCGCGTTTTTTCAGGAACGCCCGGCGCGGTGCGTCCGCCAAACGCCGCCGTGGAAGAACAGGCCGCGCATATTCGGGATATGTACGCGGCGTATTACCGGGATGAACCTTTTATCCGGATATTGCCGCCGGGGGCCGCCGCCGCTTCCGGGCGGGTCAGGCAGTCGAATTTCTGCGATATTTCGATACACCTCGATCAGGCGGGCAGCACACTGATCGTGGTTACGGCCATCGACAATATGATGAAGGGCGCGGCGGGCCAGGCGGTACAGAACATGAATATTATTTTGGGATACGGCGAAAAAGAAGGTCTGGAACATATTCCGGCGCTTTTTTAGCGGTAAAAACGGCAGCCGTTCCCAATTGCGGAGGAGGAAAAAGGAGATGAAAGAAACGGCAGGCGGCGTATGCGCCCCGCAGGACTTTGCCGCCGGAGGCGTGCGGTGCGGCATCAAGGCATCGGCACACAAGCGGGACCTTGCCCTGATCTATTCCGGCCGGCCCGCAAAAGCGGCGGCGGTGTTTACCACGAACCGGGTCAAGGCGGCGAGCGTGCTCGTAACCCGCGAACATCTTGCGTCGGGCGGTATCCGCGCGGTTATCGCCAATTCCGGAAACGCCAACGCCTGCACGGGCGAAGCGGGACTGGCCGCCGCCCGACGTATGGCGGCGGCCGCGGCGGAACAAATTTCCTGTTCCTGCCAGCCGGTCATGCCCGAACAGATCGCCGTCGCGTCCACGGGCGTCATCGGGGTGCCGCTGCCCGTTGAAAAAATTCTTGCGGGTATGGACGGTCTCATGCAAAGCTGCGCCGCGGATCCGGCAGGAAACGACGCCGCGCTTGAGGCGATAATGACCACCGATACCCGGAAAAAGACGCTCGCGGTAGAAATCGAAATCCGGGGAAAACCCGTGCGGATTGGCGGCATGGTCAAGGGCGCGGGCATGATTCACCCCAACATGGCGACCCTGCTGGGAATTTTTACTACCGACGCCGCAATCAAGGGCCCCGTACTGGAAGCCTGCCTTGCCGGGGCGGTGCATCGCAGTTTTAACCGGCTCAGCATCGACGGGGACACATCGACCAACGACATGGTGATTCTTATGGCAAACGGCGCGGCGGAAAACAACCCCATCCGGGAAGGCACAAGCGAATATGACGCCTTTTCCGCCGCGCTTGAAACACTGTGCGTCCGCCTCACACGGGAAATGGCCCGGGACGGCGAGGGAGCTTCCCGGCTCCTTACCGTAACCGTGGACGGCGCGGACACGGAAAACGGCGCGGCCGCTTTGGCCCGCTCCGTTGTATCGTCAAACCTCGTCAAGGCCGCCGTGTCCGGCGCGGACGCCAACTGGGGCCGGGTACTCTGCGCCCTGGGCTACGCAGGCGTTTCCTTCAACCCGGAAACAGTATCCGTGCGTTTTTCCGGTGCGGACGGGGAAATTACCGTGTGCGAAAACGGCGGCGCCGTTCCCTTTTCCGAAGAAGCGGCGCGCCGCGTTCTTTCCGGGCCGGAAGTGGAAATCCGCATCGGTATCGCGGGCGGCGGAACGGGTTCCGCCGCGGCGTGGGGCTGCGATTTAACCGCTGACTACGTAAAAATTAACGGGGATTACCGGACCTGATCCGGCGCGGAGCAAGGCGAAATATGAAAGAAACCATTACGACGGGAAGCCGCGCCGAAATACTGATCCAGGCGCTGCCCTACATACAGAAATTCCGGGGAAAAACCCTGGTGGTAAAATACGGCGGCAACGCCATGATCAACGGCGATCTCAAGGCCGCGGTAATTGAGGACATTATTCTGCTTTCCTGCGTAGGAATACGGATCGTACTGGTACACGGCGGAGGTCCTGAAATAGAAGCGATGCTCGCGGCGCTGGGAAAGGAAAGCCGTTTTGTAAACGGCCTCCGGTACACCGATGACGAGACGATGGAAGTAGTACAAATGGTACTCTGCGGCAAGGTAAACAAGGACATCACATCCCTCATCGAGAACGCGGGGGGCCGCGCCATTGGGCTTTCCGGCATTGACGGCGGGCTTCTCAGGGCAAAGCGGTTCCGCGCGGAAGGTTCGCCCGGCGGAGACCTGGGGCTGGTCGGAGAGATTGAGGCGGTAAATACGGAAATTCTTTTGCCGCTGCTTGACGCCGGAGTAATTCCGGTTATTTCTTCAGTGGCGCGGGGAACGGGAAGCGACGCGGGGAAAAGCCTCAACATCAACGCCGATACCGCCGCCGCGCACATTGCCGCCGCGCTTGGCGCGGAAAAACTGGTGTTGATGACCGATGTGCGGGGACTGCTCCGGGACGTGAACGACAGCGATTCACTCATCCACCGGCTGGACCGGGGGGAACTGGAGCAGTTAAAAAAAGACGGCGCCGTTACCCGGGGAATGATCCCCAAGGTTGACTGCTGTACACTGGCCCTTGAACACGGCGTAAAACGCGCCCATATTCTGGACGGCCGCGTTCCGCACGTACTCCTTATCGAAATTTTTACCGATGAGGGAATCGGCACGATGATCGAATAACGGCGCACCGAATCTGCTTCCGGATAGAGGCGTGGACGGGGCTGCGGAATATGTCCCCACGGACGCAGTAATTTGTTCAGCCGGGAATTTGCCCTATAGGGCGCAGCCGGCGCCGCCTTAAACCGCAACATGCGGAGCATTTTGCGAAAGTTGTTCTGAAACCAGCCGGGTCAGCGAACAACTCTCCTGTGGATTTTTTGCTGTTCTCCGCAGAAAAACAGGAAAACAACAGGGCGGCGATGATTGGCGTCAGGTTAATCATCGCCGCCCCTAGAAAAACAAGAAAAGGAAGGAAATCATGTCCAGTGTTTTTATGAATACCTATCACCGGCTCCCGGTAACGTTTACGCGGGGAGAAGGGGCGTGGCTTTTTGACCAGGCGGGCAAAAAATATCTCGATTTTACCTCAGGCATCGCGGTCAATTCCCTCGGGCACGCCTACCCCGCGCTGGCAGAGGCGATCAGGGAACAGGCCGCCAAACTTATCCACACGTCGAATTATTACCAGAGCGATACCGCGGCAGTTTTTGCGGAAAAACTTGTAGCGGCCTGTGCCGGCGCGGGCATGAAGAAAGTATTTCTCGCAAATTCCGGCGCGGAGGCGAACGAGGGCGCGATAAAACTTGCGCGGAAATATTCACTCAAAAAATACGGGAGCGGGCGGCACCGGATTGTAACGCTCAAGGGGAGCTTTCACGGGAGGACCATTACCGCGCTTTCCGCCACCGGACAGGATAGATTTCACAAAGATTTCGGCCCGTTTACGGAAGGCTTTCTTTTTGTGCCCCCCGGCGACATTGACGCGCTTGACCGGGCGCTTGATCCGTCCGCGACGGCAGGGCTGCTTGTGGAGGCTATTCAGGGAGAAAGCGGCATTGTTCCCCAGCGTGAAGCATACATCGCCGCCGCGGCAAAACTCTGCGCGGAGCGGGATATTCTGCTCATGTTTGACGAAGTGCAGAGCGGCGTCGGCAGAACCGGAACTTTTCTCGCCTGTGAACAGTACCAGGACGCGGCGGGATTTTCTTTCCGGCCCGACATAATCACGCTGGCCAAGGGTCTCGCCGGGGGCGTTCCCGTGGGCGCGGTGCTGGCCGGCGGCAAAACAGAGCATGTATTTGAAGCAGGGGATCACGCCTCCACGTTCGGCGGCAATCCCCTGGCCGCGGCTGCGGGAATTGTTGTGCTGGAAACGGTAGCCCGGACGGAATTCCTTGCGGAAATCAGGCGAAAAGGGGAGCAGATACTGTCGGCTATCAAATCATGGAACCATCCCCGGATAGGGGACGTGCGGGGGCGCGGCCTTATGACCGGCATTGATATCGATTCTGACGCATCGGCATTCATCGGCGCCGCGCTGGAACAAGGACTTTTGCTCATTACCGCCGGTCCCCATACAATCCGCCTTCTTCCGCCCTACATCATTACCGGCGAAGAAATAAACCAGGGCCTCGGCCTGATGCGGGAACTTTTGTAACAAAATCCGGGCTGTTTACGGCGGCGGATGGAACGGCCCGTATTCAGGGAACACGCGAATACGCCGCGGCAGCGGTGCGCCGGGATTATTGTCAAACAGGCGCAATCAAAGTAGAATACTACCATATCATTACCATGTGAGGGATTGTTGTGCGGGGAAAAGGGGAAGGCCGTTCCGTCCAGGATTCGGTATACACGGCGTTGCGGAAAAGTATTATCAATTTGAATTTGCCGCCCGGCACGGCCATCAGCGAAAAAGAAATATCCCTTCGCTACCAGGTCAGCAGAACGCCGGTGCGGGAGGCTTTTATACACCATTCCCAGGAAGGGCTGGTAGAGGTGATCCCCCAGAAAGAACCACTGGTCTCCCACATTGACAATGCACGGGTAGAGCAGGAATTTTTTTTGCGCGAGCATCTTGAAGCGGCCGTACTGGAGCCGTTTACCGGCAGGAGCGGCCCGGCCGATTTTGTCCGCATGGAAGCGATGATCGAACAGCAGGTCGAGGCGTTTAACGGCGATAATTATGTCGATTTTATAATGTACGACAACAGCTTTCACCGGGTGCTGTTTGAAACCGCCGGGCAGCCTCTGGGCTGGCAGGTATTGGAAAGCATGGGGGGCCATTATTACCGGGTCCGGCTCTTGAGCACCTGGCTCAACGGAATTCCCAAAAACATTATCAGCGAACACAAGGCCCTGTTGGGGGCGCTGAAAAAAAAGGACCGCGACAAAGCCCGGTCCCTGTTGAATACGCACCTCCACCAGTTGCCCACGGAGATCAGGCTCCTGCAGGAAAAATACCCCCAGTTTTTTGCCGCCCCGGAAAAAGAAAATCTTTTTGACGTTGATTTCGGCGGATTCCCTCCCCGGGCATAACAGCCGACGGCGGTGTGCCGATCACGGTTACAAGGCCGCCGCCTGAGCCGCCTAGCCGGGCATGGCGACAACGATTTTGCGCACCGAGTCCGCGTGGGCGTCGATGTAGGCAAAGGCTTCCGTCATGCGCTCGAACTCGTAGACGGCGGTAACAAAGCCCGCAAGCGGCAGCGCGCCCTTTGTGAGGCAGTCGATGACCACGGGAAA
>JAITGJ010000145.1 GCA_031280705.1 Spirochaetaceae bacterium | reverse complement strand
AGCGGACTTCGGTAAGACCGGTACAATGGGAAAGATCAACGCTGGTGATTTTTTTGAACGTTGAAATATACTCTATTTTGACAAGGGTGCTGGGAAACACAATCGTTTCAAGATTCTCTCCGACATGCGGGCGTTCGTAGCCGGATAAGGCTATAATTTTTACCCCTTCGGGTATGACAAGGGCGCGGAGCGGTTCCCCGCTTTTGCCGAGGTTAGGCCAAAATCTCTCGTCTGACTCAAGCTGCCCCACCTGAACCACCGGGAATCCTTCAATGGTGTGCGGAATAACCAGCACGCTGCTTTTGCCGGTATAGTTCTTGATGACTATACCGTCTCCCGCTTCGTTGAGGTCGTAGCCAAAATCGCCGCCCGGGGAAACATAATCGGACTCGAACAGCGCGGCAAGTTCCGCCGCCGTCTTGTCTTTGAGCGATGCCGCAATCGCCGCCGCGTCCCCCTTTTTGAACGCCGATAGCGCGCCGGACGCCGCCTTTTTTGCGTCTGTCGCCGCTTGTTTTACATCCGCCGCGCCGGCGCCCGGCTCTGCCTCCGCCTTCTTGCCGCCGCACGCGGCAAGCCCCATCATGAACAGCAGCGCCAGCGCCGCCATTCCCGTTTTTGCGCCAGTACGAAGTTTCATACGCATACTTCCTTTCCTTTGCGGCCGCGCAATGCTTCTCATTGCGAATCCCGCTGTTTGGTATTTATGTTTTTACCGCCGGGGCGCTTCTGGCCCGGCGGGATAACATACACGCTTTGGCCGTGAGCCGGCGCGTTCCCGCGCTACGCGATGAGACGCGACACTATCGGGCAGCAGGGCCCCTCCTGGTTCCGGGGCGTCTGCCAGCACGCCGTTACATGCGCCTCCATGCCGATGTCCGCCAGATCGAACCGCAGTTCGTGCCGCTTCCGGCCGGTGGAAAAGTGCATGGGCAGATCCGCCGCCTGGCCGGGCGGCCGGGTCAGAAGCCGGGGGTCCGCCGCCGCTTCCTCCGCCGTGGCCCAGCGCCCCGCCGGTTTCAGCCCCCATTTGCCGAAAAAGTGGTCCGCGCTCCTGGGGTCGGCGGGCGCGGCGTCCGTAAAGAGTTTGATCAGGATGCCGTGCCCGTCCGTGTTGTGCAGGGAGAGGCCCGGCACCACGTCCGCGGGGAATATCGGCGTCGGGGTGGTATCGTGGACCGGGAGGAGCAGGGCCGCCAGTTCATCGCCGGTCCGGGGCGGGGAATTAAAGAAGTTGGCCTTGATGAACTGCATGGCCGCGGCCAACTCCCGGAAAGCCAGGCGGCACTGTTCGGTGTTCACCGGGTTGCGTTCCCCTGATTTTACCTCCGCCAGCAGAGTTTTTGCCCGGGCGAGGCGGTCTTTGAAGTTCGTAATGGCGGCCTCAGGCACGCTCCAGTCCGCGCCGTGGCGGTCAAGCTGACCGTTCCAGGCATCGGCCAGGTGAATAATGTCGTCCCGCCGTGCGGGAAACCATCCGGTTCTATGCGGCATATAGGTCCTCCGTGATATAAGCCCGGAACCGGGTAGATTCCGGGAAAGATGGGCGTGTACAGGGGATACGGGCGGCCCCGGCGGGGCAGAGCGCGGGTATGTTTGCGCCAAACGCGCGTACTTCTACCCCGGCGGCGCGTACCGGTAAGCCAAACGTGCGTACCTTTACCCCGGCGGTATGTACCGGTGAGCCAAACGCGCGTACCTTTACCCCGGCAGTATGTACCGGTGAGCCAAACGCGCGTACTTTTACCCCGGCGGCGCGTACCGGTGAGCCAAACACGCGTACCTTTACGCTGGCGGTACATACGGGCAAGCCGGAACTACGCGGAACCGCGCCGAAAAGGGGAAAAAATAGGCCAAAAACAGGCGTGTTTACCGGTACGGCAAGAGGCGCTAATTCTGTATGGAATACTGCTTTATTTACCGGATAGCGATGATTTTTATCTTTGGGGGGGGGGGGACTTATCCAGGTCTTTTTTGCTATTCGGCATCTTTACCCGCGTCATATTTTACCCCCTTTCCAGAATAACGGCCTGCCCAATATCCGCAGAAAAGACATTCATACGGATGATAAGCGTGGTAGTATCTTATCACGATTCGTTTGAAACTGACAACTACCCTCAGGACCACCGCACTTAGAAATCATAGTGCGCTGGCCCTGCGGCGGGGCACTTTACCTCTCCGGGGATTGGGAGCATACTTGACGTATGAAAGACCCTGCCGTTATTGACGCCGCCGCCCTGGAAAACATGATCGTTCCGCGTTTTCTTGCCTATGTGCGGGTTTGTACCACGAGCGATTCCCGGAGCGAAACCACGCCGACCTCGGAAGGGCAGTGGGATTTGGCCCGGATGCTCGAGGAAGAGCTGAAGCGTCTTGGCGCGGCGGAAGTTACGCTGACCGGGGCGTGCTATGTGATCGCGCGGATTCCCGCGTCTGTAGGAAAAGAGGGCGCGCCGGTTATCGGCTTTATGGCGCACCTGGACACCTCCCCGGACGCGCCGGGCGCGGATGTTCAACCGGTGCTGGTGCGGAATTACGACGGACGCCGTATCGCGCTGGACGCGGGCATTGCCCTTGACCCCGCGCTGGACGCGGACCTTGCCGCGCAGACGGGCCGGGACATTATTCACACCAGCGGCGCGACCCTGCTTGGCGCGGACGACAAGGCGGGCATTGCCGAAATTATGGGCGCGGTGGAATTCCTGCTCCTGCATCCGGAAATCAGCCACGGCCCGCTGGAAATTATCTTTACGCCCGATGAGGAAACCGGGAAGGGGCTTCCCCAATTTCCGGTGAGCCGCCTCCGCGCGGAAACCTGCTACACCCTGGACGGCGGTCCTGAGGGAGAGCTTGAGATCGAATGTTTTAACGCTTACGGCGTGGACGTCCACTTTCAGGGCAAAGTGATTCACCCGGGAACGGCGCGGGGCATTATGCTCAACGCGGCCCTCATGTCTTCGGTATATGCCGCCATGCTGCCCCGTTCGGAAAGCCCGGAAGCCACGGACGGGTATTACGGTTACTATTGCCTCACCCGGATTCAGGGAAACCACGAAGAAGCGCTTGCCGAATTTATTCTCAGGGATTTTTCCCGGGACGGCATTGACCGGCGCCTTGCCGCCATGGACGCCTTTGCCCGCGCGGTTGAGGCGCAGTTTCCCGGCGGAACGGTAACGGTAACCGCGAAGCCGCAGTATTTTAATATGCGCGAAAAAATCGAGACGCGGCCCGCCGCGCTTGAAAAACTAAAAACCGCGGCGGAACGGGTAGGCATTAATTTTCTGCTGAAACCGATCCGGGGCGGGACCGACGGTTCCCGGCTTACCGAACTGGGCATCCCCACGCCGAACATATTTACCGGCGGGCGGAATTTTCACAGCCGCAGCGAATGGATTTCCGTGCCGGAGATGACCGCCGCGTGCCGCCTCATTATCGAACTTGCGCGGGAGTGGGCCGGCTAGGGAAGCGGTCCAGCGCCGGTTTTCCGGGCGGTCCCATCCCTGAATTGACAGCGCGCGCCGGGGGCGGGTATACTTCCGCTTATGGAAACGTTGAGCGTCAAATTCAGGGACCTCTTTAAGGAAGCCCTGAGCCTTACCACCGCCGCAACACAGGTTACCGAACAGAATGTGTATCAGGAAGGCGACCGGCGCATCCTGCCCTTCCTGGACAAAATAGTTGAAACACTGACGCTGCCGGGATCGGGTATGCGGGGCATGGACAATCTCCGCGAACTGTACGAAAAAGCCATGGGGGGGGCGTCGTGCCTTCTCCTGCCCGAACATTACAGTAATCTCGATCTGTCCCTTTTTTCGCGGCTCCTCCGGGACGATTCAGAACGGGGAAAGGAAATTGACCGCGCCGTGGTCGCCATCGCGGGACTGAAACTCAACGAATCGAGCCTTTCCGTGGCGGCCTTTGCCGGGGCCTATACGCGCCTGGTCATTTATCCCAGCCGGTCGCTCCAGGATCTGGACGCCGAAAAGGATCGCGCAGAAATTGTGCGCAGTAACGCCATCAACCGCGCCGCCATGAAAGCCCTGCTGGACATTAAAACAAAAGGACGCATGGTGCTGGTATTTCCTTCGGGTACCCGTTACCGGCCCTGGGACCCGTCTACAAAAAAAGGCGTGCGCGAAATTGATTCCTATATCAAATCGTTTGACTATTTCTGCCCGGTGGCGGTTAACGGCGAAGTACTGCACGTCCGGCGCGATGGCTCAGGCAGTATGCTCGATGACTATGTGTCGGAAGATGTCGTACTGATAACGGCGGGGAAGATAGTATCCTCCGCGGAATTCCGCGCCCGCCGCCGCGCCGAAGCGGACGCCGCCGGTATTGCGGACAAAAAACAGTACACCGTGGACGGGATAATGCACATCCTGGAAACCATGCACAACGAAGCCGAAACGGAACGGCTCACCATCCCCGGCGCGGTACAACGATAGGGCCGCCCGCCGGTGGCGCGAACCGGCGCAGCGCCCCCGATGCTTACCTGCTCGTCCGCAGCGCCCGTTCTTCTGCATACCGGCGCAGGGCCAGCTCTATCAGCCGGCTGATAAGCGCCGTATAGGAAAGGCCGCTGGCCTCCCAGAGCTTGGGGT
>JAITGJ010000286.1 GCA_031280705.1 Spirochaetaceae bacterium | reverse complement strand
GTACGGGTAACAGGACCGGTTTGCGGGTTCCCCTGGGCATCGGTCCAGGTACCGGTGTGGGAGATTGACCACGGCGTGGCGGCGGCGACCGCCGCGTCCAGTTTTGGCAAAAATACCGGATTCTGGCCTACGCCCGCGGACAGGATTTCCCAGTTCTGTCCGTTGAAGTAGTAGGTGTAGCCGTCCTGATTATTGAAGTAGGAATCGCCCTCGTTCGGGTCCGCCGGATGAGCGGGGAATTCTCCCAGGAAATTAAAGAGGCCGCTGTTGGCCTTTTCGGGATAAAACCCGAGCGGGGGAAGGCAGGCCGCGAACAGCAGCGCGGCGCAAATACCGAGGATCAACGCCCCCCCCCCCCCATGCATAAAATTCCGTGCGCCTGATGGCCGGGAACGGACAATGTTGTTTGAATATGAATATGCCATAAAGTACCACCCTGAACATGGGCGCGTATTTGAGCGTTTTCCGGAATAACAACCGGAAATTTGCCCATCTCACCCAGTTTCACTAAACAGGGTACCACGGGTTTTAAAATTCGTCAATCTTTTTGTGATCAAAACCGGCTTTTTTTACGCGAATTTTCTCCGTTTTTTTCCCGAAAAGCGCCGCCCGCACGGGAGGGAGGGTCCGTCCCGCCCGCGCCGGGAACGCTATCCGGCCCGTTTTGCCTTTTCAAATTCCACTTCGATTTCGCGGATCGGCTTCGGCGTGGCAAGGCTTACCACAAAGATAACGGCGGCTGAAAAGAGGAAGGCCGGAAGCAGCTCGTACACGGCGAAGACGCCGCCCCGCGCGGCAATGACGTTTTTCCAGAGGACCACCATGCCGCCGCCGGAAAGCATCCCCGCCACGGCCGCCGGGAGGGTGGTGCGCCGCCAGAACAGGCTGAACAGGACGAGGGGGCCGAACGCCGCGCCGAGGCCCGCCCAGGCGTAGGAAACCACCCGGAAAATCGACTGGTTCCCCGAAAGGGCGATCACGATGCCGAACACCGTTACGGCCAGCATCGTTATTCGCGCCACCCAGAGCACTTCCGCTTCGGACGCTTTCTTTTTGAACACATCCCGGTAAATGTCGTTGGCGAGGGAGGACGCGACTATCAGCATATAGGAATCGGAGGAACTCATCGACGCCGCGAGAATCCCCGAAATGACCACTCCGGCAAGGAGGGGCGGGAAAAAACGGACGCTCAAAACGATGAAGATATTTTCCGCGCCGCTTGCCGTCAGCAGGCCGGCTTCGCCGCCGGGAATGACGGCCCGCCCGATGACGCCTATCAGCACCGCCGCGGTCTGGGCCACAAAACACCAAACAACCGCGATATTCCGGGACGGGCGGATCATCGCCGTTTTCTGGACGGCCATAAAGCGGATCAGCACCTGGGGCATCCCGAAGTATCCCAGGCCCCACGCCATGGTTGACACGATGGAAAGCGCCCCGAACGGCGCGCCGGGGCCGAATTGCGGGACGCCCCGGACCGTTTCCTGTACGCCGCCCTGAAGCACGGGCGCGGCGGTTCCGAAAAAGTCCAGAAAGCGGGGAAAGCGCGCAAGATTGGCGGTGATGCCCGCAAGGCCGCCCGCGTGGAAGAACCCGGCTCCCAGCACGAGGAGCAGCGCGGCAACCATGAGCAGTCCCTGCACCAGGTCCGTCATGCCCACCGCGCGGAAACCGCCGAGGAGCGTGTAGATCATGACCAGGGCCGCCCCTAGGATCACCATCGCCGTCATATCGGCGTTAAAAACATACCCGAACAATTTTCCAAAAGTCAGAAACTGCGCGCCCACATATATCGAAAAAAACATAAGGCTGATAAGCGCCGCGATGGTGAGGAGGACGCGCTTTTCGTCATGGAACCGCTTGCTGAAAAATTCCGGAAGCGTGATCGCGTTGTCCGCGAGCTGGGAATAGACGCGGAGCCGCCTGGCCACGAAGGCCCAGTTGATCCACGTTCCCAAAAAAAGGCCGAGCGCGGTCCAGAACGCTTCGCCCGCGCCGGTAAAGTACGCCACGCCCGGCAGGCCCATAAGCAGCCAGCCGGACATATCCGACGCCTCCGCCGAAAGGGCCGCCACCCACGGCCCGAACCCCCGCCGCGCGAGGAAGTATTCCTCCGGGTCGTTCCCGCCGCGCCGCGCGTACCACAGCCCGATGGCTATCATGCAGACAAGGTACGCCCCTATGCCGATAAGGGTTTGAACAGATATTCCGCTCATACATCGCTCCTTTGCGTATTTTGAGATCCGGAAAACTCTACCCGGAACGGGGCGTCTTGCGCAAGCGCTCAAAGCCGCGCCGCCCGCGCTTCTTGTGGCAACGAAACGCCCGCGGTTTTACGGCCACAGGCCGTAAAACCGAAGATCAATTCCCAAACAACCGTTTGGGAATTGATCAGAGGACCCGGTCCTTCCGGCTCCGGAGCGCCGAAACGCCTATCATGCCGGCAAGGGTGAACAGATACGGAAGGGCGAGGATAAAATCCGCGGGAACGCTGAAAATGCCCTGGGCGTGGTTTGAGAAACTTTCCGCGAGTCCCGCGAGGAAGGCCGCGGGAACGAGAAAGTGCGGTTTTCTGCCCGCGAGGAAAATGATCACCAGGGCGATCCAGCCGCGCCCCGCGGACATATTGGGAACAAAGACGCCCAGGTTGAGTGAGAGGATCGCGCCGCCCGCGCCGCAAAAAACGCCCGACAGCACAAACGCCGTAAACTGATAACGCTCCGGGCGGATGCCGAGGGAGGCGAGCGCTTCGGCGCGGCTGCCCGCCGCGCGGAGGCGGAAACCGAACGGCGTTTTGTACAGGGCGATCCAGGCGGCGATGACGCAGAGCCAGCTTGCGTACACAAATACGGTGTGGCCGGAAAGAAGCGCCCCCAGCACGGGAATATCCTGGATAACCGGGAGGGTTATTTCGGCGGGCGGCGTCAGATCCCGTACCGCCACAACGCCGCGGGTGCCGAACATCCGCCGGGAAAGCGCCACCGTAAACCCCTGGGCGAAGAGGTTTACCGCCAGGCCCGTAATAAACACATTCGTTTTCAGCCTGAGCGTAACGGCTCCTGAAAGCGCGGCGAGGAGCGATGAAAAAAATACCGCGGCCAGCGTTCCGGCGAAAACGCTCCCCGTAAAATTCGCCGCCGGATTTGCCGC
>JAITGJ010000215.1 GCA_031280705.1 Spirochaetaceae bacterium | reverse complement strand
CGCTCCTCATCGGTCAAGGTGACACGGTATTTAATGTTTGGTTTGACCATGGTTTCCCTCCTGTTTCTGTATCGGAAGGATGGTCGCTTTTTATAAGCGTTTTTTGTCTTCATGGTGTAATAGGTACCTCTATCATGTATCCGCCCCGTTTCCGGTATTTTCCGTAACAAATACGCGCAAAATCAACGTTTTACGCGGAGTTTGCGGCATAACTCCGCACACTCCCCGGCGTACGCCACGCGCCGGATTGCACCGGGGGGCGCCTGTTTTCCCTGTGAAATATGTTATCACGCTTTATCCGGAATATCAAGCGGGGCGGCGCGTGTGAAACCCAGGGAGCGGATGCGGGGTTTTGCCTCCGGCAAAACCCAAGCCCAAACCGCAGAGCGGTTTGGGCAGGCTTGTACTTTCTTTCGAAATACCGGTATTATTGAAGAAATTCTCACGCAGGGCAGCAATAACGCCGGGGGAGATAATATGAAATTATCAGGCAGAATTTCTCTATTAATTGGCGTGCTGGTGCTGTTTATCTCGGTTTCCATCGGCAGTATCCTTATCGTCGTGCTTACCGGTTCTGAAACCAAATCGGCAAAGGATTCCCTCCTGCATATCGCGGGGCTGGGGAGCGAGATTTTAAGCGCGCATGTGCAGAATCAGCTCGCCATTTTTCAGGAAGTGGCAAACCGCGCCCGGACCCGGACCATGGTTTGGGAAACCCAGGCCGAATCCCTCACCGGCGATATAGACCGCCTGGGCTATCTGGATATCGCGGTGGTGAACACGGCGGGGGAGGCGCACTATATAAAAGACGGCAGTACCGCCGATCTGCATGATCGCGCCTACATTACGCGGGCGCTTGCCGGCAGCCGGGCAATTTCCGATGTGCTGATCAGCCGGGTTATCAACGGCCCGGTGGTTATGTACGCCGCGCCCATTACCAACGGGGATCACGCCGGCGCGCGGACCATCGGCGCGCTTATCGGGCGCAAGGACGGTACAAACCTGAGCGCCATCTGTGAGCAGGTAACCCTGGGCAATACGGGATATTCCTTCATGGTTAATCAGCAGGGGGTTTTTATCGCCCACCCCGATGGCAATTTTGTATTTGAGCAGTTTAATCCCATTACGGAAGCCGCGTCCAATCCGCAATACCGCCCCCTTGCGGACGCGGTAAGCGCGGCGCTCCAGAACGGGCAGGGTACTGTGGAATATACCCTGAACGGGAAAAGAATGGTCGCGGCCCATACCACGGTTGGCGATTTTGGCTGGACGCTTTTTGTAACCATTGAATACGCCGAATTGATGGCCGGGACATACCGGGCGCGGAGTCTTATCATCCTGTTGGTGGTTGGGTTTCTGGCGGCGGGCATTCTGGCGGCGCTTGCCCTTGCCCGTTCCATCACCAAACCGATTAAGGAAATCGACCGGGCCGCGCATTCCCTCGCGGCGCTCGACTTTGACATCACCCTGAAAAAGAACCGCCGGGATGAACTGGGAGACTTGCAGGCGTCCCTTTTGATTATCCGTGATAATATGCAGAAAAAAGTAACCGATATGAACAACGAAATGCTGGATAAGCAGCTCAATATCGCCAACAATCTGAAAGAAGCGATCCTCAATTCTTCGCAGGGGCTGGGCGTCATTATCAACAATATGGACGCGGTAAAGCAAAAGACCGGCGCACAGGTTTCATCGGTTGATCAAACTTCCACCACGGTTGGGGAAATCGTGCAAAATATCAACACCCTTGACGGCGCGGTGGCGACCCAGGTGCTCAATATATCCCGTTCATCGGAATCAATCGAACAAATGGTGCAGGATACCGAATCGGTGCGCGCCATTGTGCAAAACGCCAATCAGACCACCCGGAAGCTGGGCGATTCCTCAGAAGCGGGCCGCAAGATGCTGGCCCAGTTAACGGCGGAACTGGACCGCATCGCCGCGCAGTCCGTGTTTCTTGAAGAGGCCAACAAGACGCTGGTGAATATTGCCGCCCAAACCAACATTCTTGCCATGAACGCCGCCATTGAGGCGGCCCACGCGGGGGAAACCGGCAAGGGTTTTGCGGTCGTGGCCGGGGAAATAAGGAAACTCGCCGCCGATTCGGACAAGGAATCCGCTTCCATTTCTGCGGAGATCAAAAAGATGCGTGTCGGCATAGCGGCGATTCAGGAGGCGTCCGGCCAGACCGTCGGGGCCATGACCGGCATGTTTACCGAAATTACCGATATGGGCGCATCGTTTGAAACCATCAACCGCGCGGTGGAAGCCCAGACCGCAAACGGCTCCCGGATACTTTCGGCCCTGGCCACGCTCAAGGAAACCACGGACCTGGTGAAGAACGGCTCAAGCGATATTCAACAGCGAAGCGGGCTGATACAGGAAACCGTTGAGCGCCTGAAAAGCATATCCAACGAAGTAAACGACAGCGTGCAGAATGTGGAGGAAGCCACCAAAGGTATTGAAAGTTCGCTTGAGGTTGCCCGGAAGATTGCCGAAGGGCGTTACCTTATGCTGCCGTCCTAAGAGCCTGTTCAAATTGTGGATTTTTGCGGTTAATAGACCGCAAAAATCCCGATTTTCGGGCTCTTTTGGAGCCTGCAAGGTAGAATTTTGGCGTTTGTAACGCCAAAATTCCAGATTTTGAACAGGCTCTAACGGCTATTTTTTTCCGCTTCCGCGCATCTTTTCAAGATAGGAAAGATAGGCGTTCAACGAGCCCGCGCCCCGGACAATGCTGAGTCCCGCGGCGAAATTCTTTTCCGTTGTCCGTGTCCAGCGGACTTCAACATCAATCGCTATGCTTGATACGCTGGCCGCGCCTTCGGGTACAAGTTCCATTTTGTGCGTTTCGTTCCGGCTTATCGCGACGTAGGTTTTGCTCGCTATGCAGAATCCGCTGCGGTTTATGTTGCGGATCAACGCATGTCCGTCAAACCCGTGGATGCGTATATGAGCCATTGATTCATAACGATGTGCCCGGGGCTGTTTTGAATTCTGTAGTACGGTGTTTTCTGCCATAACCTATCTCCCTGAAATTGACCTGTCCGGTCCGCACCGCCGCTCACCGGCGCGGCTCCCGGATAAATCCAATATATCACCGGTTTGCAAAAAAACAATGCCCGCCAGCAGGCGGCGCGAACCCGCCGTTACCGGAAGGCCGATTGTCAATGCGTCCGCGCCGTGTTAGGCTGGGCGTATGGACCATCCCGATCTTGTTATTATTGGCGGCGGCCCCGCGGGACTTGCGGCGGCCCAATACGGCGCGCGCGCGAACCTTTCCGTCCTGGTGATTGAACAGCTTGCCCCCGGCGGACAGGCGCTTAATATCAGCCATTTGGAAAATTACCCCGGCATTGCCCCGGGCAAAACGGGCTGGGATTTCAGCGAGGACCTTAAAAAGCAGGCGGAACAGTTCGGGGCGCGGTTTCTTGCCGCCCGGGTACAGTCGCTTGCCAAAAGCGGGGACCTTTTCCGCCTGGACCTGGGACCGGGCGGTGAGTTGAACGCCCCGGCGGTAATCATCGCCACGGGGACAACGCACCGCACGCTCGATGTTCCGGGAGAAAAAGAATTTACCGGGCGGGGCGTGTCCTACTGCGCCGCCTGCGACGGGCCGTTCTTCAAAAATAAAAAAATATTTGTGGCCGGCGGCGGAGATTCCGCCTGCGACGAAGCCCAGTACCTTTCCCGGCTTTCTCCCCATATCGTACTGGTCCACCGGCGGGGGCAGTTTCGCGCACAAAAAGCCCTGGCGGACCGGGTGCTCAGCAATCCGCATATCGAGGTTCGTTTCAATACGCGCATAACTGAAATCAGGGGCGGCGCGGGCGTTTCTTCCGTGATACTGGAAACCGGCGGGGAGCGGCGCGAAGAAGACGCCTCGGCGGTGTTTGTTTTTACCGGCGCGGTCCCCCAGGCTGATTTTGCGGCGCCGCTCGGCCTTGCCGCCAATGAAGCGGGCTGCCTGATAACGGATCAAAGCATGGCGACGGCGGTTCCAGGGCTTTTTGTTGCCGGCGATGTGCGGGCCACGCCCTTCCGGCAGGTGGTAGTTGCCGCCGGAGAGGGAGCCGTCGCCGCCCACAGCGCCGCGCTTTTTCTGGACGAACTCCGCGGAACGGCGTACCGTTAATTGCCCGAAACCGCTGCGCGGTTTCGGCTTGTCGAAGGCCGGGCCGGGGACCACCCGCATGGCCCCTTTCGCGCAGAGCCCCCACCTTCCAATCCGCACGGAGGCGGATTGGAAGGTGGCTGAGTACCATCCTTATGGAAGCTGCTTAAAGCGAATCCGCACCTGAATACGGCTCTTTCCCGCCTCGTAGCCGTTCTGCCCGGGCCGCAATTCACCCGTGTTGGCGATGCCGCCGTCTGTATCGGTCCACGCCCCTATAGCAAGAATACTCTCGCCCCAGCGCCGGATGCGGTATGCGGCACTTGGGGCGGGATTGTTGTATCCCGGCCCGTGAATGCTGGTATATATGGCATCCACATAGGCAAAACCCGTTCCCTGATTGCTGGGGTTTTGCGGATCAACGGGGGGATCATTGGAAGGCGTTATTCCCCGGAATGTGTAGGTAACACCGTTATAGGCCTTTGCCTCAAGGGTCAGAATCAGGGTGTAGCAGCCATGCTGTTTTGCCACCGGCCCATGATTGCCGTCAAGGAACCCGGCAAGCGTGGTATCAATGGTGTTATCATACCAGCGCAGGTATCCGTCAGCACCGATGCGCCGGGGCCACATCCAGGAGGTAGTGCCAAGATTCAGTTCATGCCAATAGGTATAGTAGTGCATTTGCAACGTATGTATGGGATTGTCCAGAGCCGGATGCATCTGCGGCTGGTTTTCCCAGTAAAAATACCAGGTATGGTCCACCACCTGGTACTGTCCCAAATCACCATTGCTGCTCCCATAAATCCAGTCTTGTAAATTCCTGTTTTTATAGAAAGCGGTTGTTGAAAATTTATTATTTGTCAGGCCCCGGTCCGTTACCGTGGCAAAAGCCGTGTCGCGCGTAAGATCGTCATTCAGGATGGCAACGCCCGGCCACTTCCACAAAAGGTCGATAGTGCGGGTGGGCGCTTCCTTGGCGATATGAAGATCATAAAACCACGATTGATCCCGCCCGTACCAGAGGTTTGCCGTTGAGCCGTCCCCGGACGGGTTAAACACCCGCACGCCGTAAATGCCCGGCGGCAGCAGTAATTCTATTTTTTGGCCGGGCATCAGGCCGCT
>JAITGJ010000245.1 GCA_031280705.1 Spirochaetaceae bacterium | reverse complement strand
GGTCTACCAGGGAAAGAACCAGCGTTGTCGTGCCGATGTCGAGGGCAAGGCCATACGTCTCTTCTGAGGTATCGCCGTCTTCGCTGCCGATTAAATCCGCTCCGCCGTATACACGGGTTGTTCCGCCTGAAAACCGCTTGGTAATAAACGGCGCGCGATCATGCGTAAAGGACTGCCCGTCCGTAAGAATACGGAGCGTTTTGTCATCGTCACGGTTTTTGGGGACGGTGATTTCCGTATCCGAAACAACACGGTACTGGCAGGCAAGTACCGTTTCACCCTTTACGCGCACCCGGCATTTGCCGCACATTCCCGACCCCCCGCAGGGAGTTCGTATTTCCACACCGGCGCGGCGTGCGGCCTCAAGCGCCGGCGTGCCCCGGGCCGCCGTAACGGTGCGCTTCGCCGGGGCGTTCTCAAACAGAAATACTACCTGTGGCATGGAAATCTTTTACCGTTTCCGTAAAGGCTTTAAGATTTGCAAGCGGCGTCGATGTTGAAAGTCCGCAGGCCGGCGCAATAATGTCAATAGTGCGCCGAAGGAGCGCCGCCGTGCCGGAACGCACCGTATTTTCGGAGCCGGTATCCAGCAGATACGTGCTGAGATTTCCCATCGTTACCAGCGCCGGATATTCCGCCTTGAGTTCCGCGAGATTCACCATTGCGTCGGTACTGATAGCGTCGCCGCGGAGATGACAGAGATGCTGTTTTACCGCGCGGACATCGCCGCAGATGTGTATAATCACCGGCGTTCCCGCACGGCGGACGGCATCGGTGATTTCGTTGATATAGCGCACGGCGTATTCTTCAAACAGTGTGGGGCCGAGTATTTCCCCGGTCGCGGTGGGATCGGCGATGGTAACGGCCGCCGCGCCGTTTTCCGCCATCAAGAGCGCCCAGCGGCAGAGTTCCCGTGTTATTCCCGCGAGCAGCCGGTGGGCGCGTTCCCGTTCCCGGCGGAGTTCCCGGAGAAATACCGTGGGTTCCACCAGTGACGCGGCCGTACTCAGGGGGCCGGTAATACACCCGACGGCGGGAATACCGGAATGTTTTTTTGAAAGCGCGAAAATACTGTTAATTACCGCTCCGGCGCGGGGATTTTTTTCGATGGCGCCGGGGGAGGGGAGGGCGGCTTCCGTTACCGACCGCCATGCTTCCCGCGCGATTTTCGGTTCACATTCCAGGGTACCGTAATCAACCTCGCTTCCCAGCGCCTCGCTTTCAATCGTCATGCAAAACGGAAGGCCAAAATTTTCAAAGCCTGTTTCTTCCATGACGCTCCGGGCGAGATTTTCCATAAGGCCGGAATGGTGATGGGCCTCGGGAAGGGTATTTCCGGTTTTTTTCATCACGCCGGTAACCGCCGCATTCATCATCCCGCCGGGACTAATGACCGGAGGCCGGTCTACCGCTTCTTTTTTGAGGGTCCGCAATAACCGTTCCCGGGGCGAATACATATCCGTCAAACTGTTGCCCCCACAAGCCGCCGGCAAAGCCGTACCGCGTCCGCGGCGTTTCTGCCATAACCATCCGCGCCGATCCGGTCGGCAAACGCCTGGGACACGGGACCGCCGCCCACCGCTACTTTGTGACTGCCCCGGAGGCCCCGCTCATCAAGAAGCCGTATCACTTCGGCCATGCCGTCCGCAGTGGTCGTCATGAGTGAAGAAATCAGAATAAGTTCCGCCCCGGTCTCAACGGCCCGGTCAACAAAAACCCCGGGCGGCACATCCCGGCCCAAATCGATCATCTCAAAACCCGCGGCTTCAAGCATGATGCGCACCAGATTTTTCCCGATGTCGTGCGTGTCTCCCTCAATCACGCCAATCACGCCCCGGCGTTTTACCGGTGCGCCGCTTTGGGCAAGATGCGGTTTAAGCACGTCAATTCCCGCGTTCATCGCGTCTGAACAGAGGAGGAGTTCCGGAACAAAATACTCTTCCTCCTCAAACAATGCACCCGCCCGCTCCATGCCCCGCGCCAGCCCCCGGTCTATCGCCTCATAGGCGTCAAATTTTTCCTCAATTACCCGCTGAGAAAGTTCCGCCGCCGCTTTCTCGTCCATATCAACAACCGCACCGGCAAGTTCCATATACAGTTTTTCCGCGTCCATAACAATCTCCTTTCAGGTGAGTCTGGATATAATATACCGGATTTTTTCTCAAATATGGAGAAAAAGGTGGATTTTGCGGGAAACATTTAATGGGCGGGGTATCCGTGCGGGCAACACGCGGCGGAACCCCGGTAAACGGCGGGCCGCGCCGCCGCTTGACACAGAAGCGCGCGCCTGATAGAGTACCGGTAATGCGGCTGTCGTATAACGGCTATTACCCCAGCCTTCCAAGCTGGAGACGTGGGTTCGACTCCCATCAGCCGCTAACGCGCGGGATCATGGTCTGGTTTTTTGGTGTGGAGATAACGAAGCGAGCGGAGGCAGGGGCCTATCCCGGGCGGGAGGCGCCGTGCTCACTTCTGCGGCGGGGAGGGATGGCTAGCCGGCGCCCCGGAGGCCGTCCGTTATCCAGAGCCGAATGACGAAAAGCCTTTTTTCAATCGCCGAAGGAATACTGACCCGCGCGGCAACAAAATCGGAAACGTCCGCGCCGGCGGCGCAATAAATGAGTACGCCTTCCTGTAACGGTTCAATGTAAAACCGCGTGAAAAATGTATTTTCCCGCATGACCGGCACCACAAGATAGGAAATGGTTTTAAAATTGGTCAACTGATACAGGACCCCGTGTTCCAGCGCGGTAAAATCCGCCCGGTAAAAACATGGACCAAAGTTATTGTCCTTCAGATTCATGTAGATGGTGTCGGAAGGGGGAAGTTCCGCCGCGGGCGCGGGGTCCGCTATCGCCCGGCGGCGGGCCGGGCTTTCGATCCGCGTCGCGTCCTCAAACAGGGGCACATAACGATCCCGGGTGAATGAATGATACTCCCTTCCCCGGAGGTTCCGGACATTGCCCAGCGAGTTGTAAATATCAAGCAGGGAAACGGCGCGGTCCACGGGGATCACGCTGATCGATTCTACCAGAAACCGCGGCGCGCGCCCGGCGATTTCCCGTTCAAATCCGGTCTCCTCAGGCAGGGACGACTCAAAATGCGATAGCGCGCCATATTCAACTACACGCAGCCAGCCTTCTTCTGAAAAGACCGCCGTGCGCGTTTCTTCGTCCATGCCGGGAAAGAGGGACGCAAAGCTTCTGTTTTCGGCATAAAGTGCGGTGAAAAACAGAAAAAATACCGCAAACAGTGTTACTGTTTTTTTTTCTACGGCAGCCGCCCGTAATTGCATAATACCTCCTTCTGCTCCGTTAATATGCGCCCTTGCCACGCAGTACTACGCCGACCGTTTTGTACAGTATCCACAGATCAAGCCAGACCGACCAGCTTTGAAGATAATAACTATCATAAGAAATGCGTTCGTTGTAATCCGTATCGGACCGGCCCGAAACCTGCCAGAGCCCGGTCATGCCCGGCTTGATCGAAAAGATACGCCCGAAATGCTCACCGTATTTTTCGGCTTCCCCGGCGGTTACCGGGCGGGGGCCCACCAGGCTCATCTCGCCTTTTAATACATTAAGTATCTGGGGAAATTCGTCAATACTTGTTTTGCGGATCCATCTGCCTATTGGGGTGATCCGGGGATCATTTTTGAGCTTGTACCCTTCCTCCCATTCCTTCCTGAGGTTTTCATTCTCTGAAAGCATTTCCCGCAGTTTTTTATCGGCGTCTGTTACCATGGAACGGAATTTGTACACCATAATTGATTTTCCATTCTTTCCAAGCCGCGCGTGCTTATAAAGCGCTGGTCCCCGTGAACCCAGTTTGATGAGCAGTGCAATGATCAAGAGAAAGGGAAATATGACAACGCCGCCCAGAATCACTATGGAAATATCAAACGCCCGCTTGAAAACAAGATTCCATCCCATCCGCAGTTTATTCGCGGCGGCAAAACCCAAAAGGCCGTGAAAATCCCGAACGGACATCCAGATATTGGTGATGCTTACAAAATCGGGAACAAGAACACTGTAGCGGAAGGCGGAGAGGGAAAAATTGAGCAGGCGCGTCAATTCTTTTTGGGAGAATTCGGATGTGGCGATAATCGCCATTTTTATTTTATACTTTTTTATAAGTTCCGGGCCGAGCGAAAGATCGTGGAGAATCGGAATACCCTGATATGCATCGCCGCTTTCGGGCGTACTGTCAAGAATAACCGCCGGAACATATCCCACGCGGCTGTTTTCGAGTATCTGGTCGATCATCTGCCTGCCGAAATTTCCCGAACCGTAAACGACGGCGGGGATGCCCCGTATCCGCGCCCTCCGCAAAAGCATGTGCGTAATGGACCGGCAGAGCAGAAAAATCACCATGGAAAAAATAAAACTGATAATAAACGCTACTGATATCGCGTCAAATTCCTTGTCTTCAATATACCGGGAAAAAATAATGCCCCCGTGGGCAATAAAACTTGCCGTACCGATATGCCTGAGTTCCTCCGCGGGCGCGAGCGAGATGCCGGGATAAAGACGAAACATCCAGAAAAGCAGCACGAATACCGGAAGATAGGGCCAGTAGGTAACGAAAGACCTGAAATTGATCGCGGACAAATCGTACAGATTGACCATAAAAAAGCCCGCGCCAAAGGAAAGCATCGCGCCCACCAGATCGGAGATAATTATGGTACAGCCTATCAGAAAGGAACTGGTGTTGTGGTACCGGATACGATACCAGGTGTCAAACTGTGCAAGGTCCATACATCTTCCATAATAAACAAAAGCGCCTTTGTATGCAAATTCCGTCTCCGCGGCCGGGAAAACTGACGCCGCGCCGCCTATATCCGCTGCCGCCCCGCCGCCACGGCCCGTATCCGGTTCTGAAACTCTGTTTTTGAAAACCGCGCGGCATGACGGATAAATGGCTCCCGGTCCCTGAACCGCTCTTCCATCGCCTCAAACCGGTCAAGGGCCCCGATGAGAGACGCAGGCGTCTGCTCGTCAAAAAAGATGCCGGTAATGTTTTCCTTTACGGTGTCCAGTGCGCCCCCTTCACGGAACGCGATCACCGGGCATCCCGCCGCCGCGGCCTCGATGGGGACAAGCCCCAGGTCCTCTATGCCGGGAAAAATCAGCGCCCGCGCGCGGGAGTACAGGTCCGCCGCTTCGTTATCGCTTACCCGTCCGTGGAAAAAAATAATTCCTGTTTTTCCATATTCTTTTTGCGTCTTTTTTTTCATGCCCGCTCCAGCTACAGCCAGTTTTCGCCCGGAAACGCGGCATGCCTCAAGGGCGATATCGACGCGCTTATAGCTCGTTATCTGTCCAAAAAACAGGTAGAAATCCTCCGGTTTCCGTTCCCGCGCAAAAAAACGCTCAACAGGAACTGGAGCATAAATTACTTCCGCCTCACGGTTGTAGTAACGCCGGATGCGTTTTGCGACATATCCGGAATTGGCGATAAATCTATCCACAAAATTTGCGGAGGCAATATCCCAGAGGCGGAGGGCGGGGATGAAGCGTTTCATAAAAAAACGGAC
>JAITGJ010000093.1 GCA_031280705.1 Spirochaetaceae bacterium | reverse complement strand
TGTCCACAAAGTCGGTTACTTTGCGGACAGACCTTGCATTTTCTTAGCCTTTAGGCTGCGAAAATGCGATTTTCAAGGAAGTCTGTCTATAATGTGTCCACATTATAGACAGACTCTAACTATACCCTCAATTCTGCCTGCTGGCAAGTCAAAAACCGGGGGTGAGGGCGCCGGGCGCCCTTTTCGCTTGTCCCCCCCCCCCACTACTCCCCCCCCTATGGAATCCGCATGGATGCGTGCCCAAACCGCGTGGCGGTTTGGGCTTGGGTTTTGCCGGAGGCAAAACCCCGCCTTTTCTGTCACCCGGTGAAATCCGCATGGATGCGTGCCCAAACCGCGTGGCGGTTTGGGCTTGGGTTTTGCCGGAGGCAAAACCCCACACGCCCACAAGCGGCATCCATGCCGCTTGTGGGCAGGTTGCCGTCCGTGCCCGCCGCGGGGTATGCTCTTCCCATGAACGGAACGGCGGCTGCGGCGGCGCTCATCGGCGGGGTGGAGCGGGTAATACGGGGAAAACGCGATTTTCTCGAATTGTTTGCCGCCGCCCTTTTTGCCGGGGGGCATATTCTTGTTGAAGACAACCCGGGGCTTGGCAAAACCACGGTGGCAAAGGCTGTTGCCCATCTGATCACGGGGGATGACGGAAAGGGCATCGTCTTCCGGCGGATACAGTTTACCCCGGACCTGCTCCCCTACGATATTACCGGCGTGGATGTGTTCGACCCGGAAAGCCGCTCTTTCCGCTTTGCGCCCGGCCCGGTACTGGCAAATATCGTGCTTGCGGACGAAATTAACCGGACCACGCCCAAGGTGCAGTCGGCCCTGCTTGAGGTGATGGCCGAGCGGCAGGTTACCATCGGGAACGCGACCCATACGCCGGGCGAGCCGTTTTTTGTCATCGCTACGGAGAATCCCATCGAAAGTGAAGGAACGTTCCCGCTTCCGGCGGCACAGCTTGATCGCTTTATGATGCGCCTTTCCCTGGGGTATCCCTCGCGGGAAGCGGAGCTTTCGATTCTCGCGGACCGGCCGGGGGAAACGGCGCTCCGGGACCTTGCGCCCGTCATCGGCGCGGCGGAATTTCTTGCGGCGCAGCGGGAAGCGGCGGAGACGTACTGTCATCCGGCGCTCATGGAAGCCATTGTTGACGTGGTACGCGATACCCGGCTCCATCGCTTTTTTTCACTGGGCGCGTCCCCCCGCGCGGCGCTGCACCTCCTGGCCGCTGTGCGGGCGCGGGCCATGATCAAGGGCCGGGACTATGTTATTGATGAAGACATTGCCGTGCTCGCCGTTCCCGTACTGGCGCACCGGATAAAAACAAAAGACCCGCGCGCGGAGGGCGCGAAACTGATACGGGAGCTGTGCCGTGAGCGAACCAGCGGAATCAAAACAGACTAGCGCGCGGCAAGAACCCGGCGGCGCGGCGGCCCCTCCCCGCGCGGCGCCCGGCATTGACCGTTACGCCGCGCCCAAATTCCTTCCCCTGCCCCGTCCCCTCGCCCTGCTTGCCGCTCTGACGGCGGCGCTGTCCTTTGCCGCGGGAATAAAACAGGGCGAGCTTGTAACCTCCCTCCTTGCCTCGGTTTTAAGCGCGGCCCTGGCCTGGTGTTACGCGGGAACCCTGATTCTCGCGCTCGCCCACGGGAAAAAAGCGGCGCGTCTTTCCTTTCGCCTTGTGCCAGACGCCGCCGCACAGGGAACGGAGGCTGTTGTGGCGGTAAACCGGGGCGGCGCGGACCGGTTTTTCCGGCTGCCGGGGATACTTATCCGTGGTGAAATGACACTCCGCACCGTGGACAACAGGCGGTTTGAGGCGGTCTTTGACCCCGATCGTCTTGAAAAGGGTTTTTCCCCCGTTACCGTACCCCGGCGGGGCGCGTATGCCGGACGGGAAGACCGTTTTATCGTGATGGATGTGCTGGGATTTTTCCGCGCCGCGCTCGATCTTGCCTCTGAAGGGGGAAGCCGGCTCCTTTCCATGCCGGAGTCCCGGGAAACGCCGCTTTTCCCGGTGCCCGGCGGCGGCGGGGAGCGGCTCCGTACCGGGGAAAACCGGAACCGTTCCGGCAATTTTATCGATCACCGGCCCTATGTGCCCGGCGACGATCCCCGGCGCATCAACTGGAAACTCTACGGGCACTCTGGCGATCTTTTTATCCGGGAAGATGAGCGGGAGCCGCCCTCCCGCGCCCGGCTCCTTGTACTGATTGATACCCAGTACGATGTGCGCCTGTACACCCCCGAAGGGGGGAGCGCGGGGGTGGACCTCCTCGCAAGCCACGCCCTTGCCTTCATCACCGCCTGCCACAAACAGTGCATGAATATGGAAATGGGGTATTCAGGCGGAGAATCCATTCCCTGTACGGACCCCGCCGGAGCCGCGCGGGCCCTGGCCCTGCCCGCCGCGCTTCCCCTCCGCGCGGGGCCCCGCCTTATGGATTTGTGGGGCGGCGGCGGGCCGGAGATTGACGCGCGGCTTCCTGAAACGGCCGCGGACCGGCGGGCCGTGGTGTTTGCCCTGCCGCGGGAAAAAACGGACGGGAGCGCGCTTGACCGGTGGCTTGGTAAACGCGCGGCGGACGCGGTAATTGAGGTAGTATTTCTTTATGGCGAAGACCGCCTCGCCCTCCCGGCGGAAGTCTCAGCGGCCCGCTATGCGGGAATAAAAGGTATACGCGCGGGAAGCGCACGGGTATAATAGTGCTGAAATGCCCTTTGGAGGGGGCAGAGGAGGTTTTATGAACGCGCTTGAAGAAACCGTTGCATTTCTCACGGCACATACGCCGCAATACCTTGCGACCATAGGACTTGACGGCAACCCGAAAGTCCGTCCGTTCCGGTTCATGCTGGAAAAAAATGGCAGGCTCTTTTTTGCAACCTCAAACCAGAAACAGGTATTTGCGGAAATGCGGCATCACAGAGAAGTTGAACTCTGCATCATGGGCACGGGCGCGGCATGGATCCGGTTGAAAGGCAGCGTGGTTTTTGTGGATGATATGGCACTGAAAAAAGAAATCTTTGATATGGCGGCCAATGTGCGCAACATTTACAAAACCCCCGGCAACCCCGCCCTGGTTATTTTCTTTCTGGAAAATGCCCGCGCGGTGATGACAAGCCTGGGCGGAGAACCGCCGAAAGATCTTTCATGGTGAACGGCGCGCAGCCATGCCGGAAAACCTGCCGCCTTACGCGGCGCGCAAGGCGCGGCACGGGAGCCGTATAATGGACCGGGAACAATACACAGAAATAAACGCGCGCACGATTGACCGCTGGGTGGACGAAGGATGGGAATGGGGCGTTCCCCTTACCCGCGAGGCGTTCAAAAAAGCGCGGGACGGCGCATGGGAAGTGCTGCTCACGCCGGAAAAACCGGTTCCCCGCGCGTGGTTCCCCGCGTTCCCCGGCAAAAAACTTCTGGGCCTCGCGTGCGGCGGTGGACAGCAAATGCCGGTCTTTGCCGCGCAGGGCGCGTCCTGTACCGTGCTCGATTATTCAGAGCGGCAGCTTGCGCAGGAAAGACTGGTGGCGGAGCGCGAAGGGTACGGCATCGAAATTATTAAAGCCGATATGACAAAAAAACTGCCCTTTGCGGACGGGATATTTGACATTATTTTTCACCCGGTCTCAAACTGTTATATAGAAGATGTGTACCATGTATGGAACGAATGTTTCAGAATACTGAAACCGGGCGGCGTCCTGATGGCGGGCATGGATAACGGGCTCAATTTTCTGTTTGATGATGACAGTAAAGCGCCCCTCACGGTGCGGAATAAACTCCCCTTCAATCCGCTTAAAGACGAATCCCTGTACAAAAAACTGCGCGAAAACGATGATGGGATACAGTTTAGCCACAGTCTGGAAGAACAGATCGGCGGCCAGATCCGCGCGGGATTTTTCCTTAAAGATTTATATGAAGATTACAACAATACCGGCGTCCTCCGGGAATACGCGCCGTCGTACCTTGCGACGCTGGCCCAAAAGCCCGTGGACCGGCACAGCCGCCCGGCGGCCTTGTGAACCGGCGTATGCTGCTGCGGCGCGCCGCTCAGTCCTCGTATAAAGCCGACGCGGTTTGTTCACAGAGCTTCAATATGAAATTGCCCGCTTCCACATGAACCGGGTGAACCGCGTATGCTTCAAAATCCTTTATGGAATCGTATACGGCGATCATTACCGCGTCAAAACCGGTGGGACTGCTCCGCACATTATTTTTTACTGTTATGCTTTTTAGCTCTGGTATTTTCCCCTGCATCCCCAGCAATTTCTCCCTGATGCGGACGATATTTTCATCGTTCTTTTCTTTTAATTTGAACAGTATGACGCTGGTAACCATTACCTTCCCTCCCGGTACGATTTTTTTAAGGCTACCGCGCCGTGCATTATTGATCAAGCCCCTCCGCGGCCGTTACGCAGGGCGCGCGGACAGCGGGAACGCCCGCCTGCCGCCCTGGAGATGCGGCACGGCGCGGCCTTCTGCCCGCGTGCGCACGGATTGAGCCTTGCGCGCCGTTTTCGCTATAATAGGCCTGTTCAACAAGTCTACGCGCAATGCGCCGCGGCATTTTGGATAATAGGCTTGTTCGACAACCCGGTTGGTTGTCGAACAAGTCCTGCAATTGCATTATGCCGCGGAAAAGCGGCGGATGTTTTGCCCGCCTGGACCGGCCGGGCGTGATCGCTGGCGCAAAGGAGGAGTGTGCCATGGGATGGATAAAAAAAGGTTCCCTTGCCGCTGCGGCGGTGTTTGTGCTTATCGTTACCGGCTGCGGCGGAAAAACGCGCACGGCGGGAGCGGAACTGCGCTTCGGCTTTATGACGGAACCGGCAACACTTGATCCCCTGAGCCCGGCCAACACGGCTGACGGGCGGAGCATTCTTTTCAATGTATTTGAGGGCCTCGTTAAGGTAACGCCGGACGGGACCCTTGTCCCGGCGCTGGCGGAATCGTGGAGCATCGCGGAAGGGGGACTCGTGTACAGCTTTACCCTGCGTCCGGGCGTCCGCTTCCACGACGGTACCCTGCTTACCGGCGCCGATGTGGTTTTTAGCCTCCAGACAGCGGTGGACGCGCGGTTTTCCGGCTTTGGCAGTATCGCCTCTATTGTGGAGGACGGGGACCGGCGGGTACGCATCACCCTGCGCGCGCCGAATCCTGAATTTCTTCCCTACCTTACTATCGGCATTGTGCCGCGCGCCAATGCCGGCCGGGAACGGAATCCTGTCGGGACCGGACCCTTCAAAATTGAATCCTACACAACGCAGCATTCTTTGGTGCTGACAAAAAACAGTCAGTACTGGAATCCCGCCCTGCCCAAACTGGAGCGGGTAACGCTTGTGTTTCTCGCGGACAACAATACGCTCCTCCTCGCCCTCCAGGGAGGCAGCATTGACGGGGCGGTCGTTACCGGATCGGTTCTCCAGCAGCTTCCCGCAGACGATTTTGATGTTGTTTCCGGTTTTTCCAATATGGTACAATTGCTGGCGCTCAACAACGATGTGCCGCCCCTGGACCGCCGCGAGGTGCGCCGGGCGCTCAACTATGCCGTCAACGTACAGGAAATTATTGACGCCGCGTTTTTCGGCCACGGGGAGCCGTCAGGGAGTCCGCTTATTCCGGGGCTCAGGACTTCCTACGAAGCATCGCTGCGCGATCCCTATCCCGCCGATCCCGCCCGCGCGCGGAGCCTGCTCGCGGAAGCCGGCTTTGGGAACGGCTTCAATCTGGAGATTACCGTTCCTTCCTCGTACACGATGCATGTTGATACCGCCCAGGTGATCGTGAATCAGCTCCGGCGCGCGGGGGTAAACGCCTCGATACGCCTGATTGACTGGGGCGCCTGGCTTTCGGAAGTATACGAGGGACGGCGTTATCAGGCGACGGTAATTTCACTTGACGGCAATACGGTTTCTCCGCAGGCGTTTCTGTTCCGTTACCAGTCAAACCAGCGCAGTAATTTCATCAATTTCAGGAACAGTAATTACGACCGGGTGTACCAGGACGCGGTGCTTGAAACGAACGATGCGCGCCGCGCGGAATTATACCGGGAAGCGCAGCGCATTGTCTCCGCCGAAGCGGCGAGTATTTATATTCAGGATATTTACAGTTTTTGGGTATACCGCGCGGGGATGTACGGCGGAGCGGTAACCTATCCCGTGTCCGTAACGGATTTTGCGCCCGTTTACCGGGTGGAGTAGTCCGGCGGCCGGATGACGCCTGTTGTTTTGACGGGGGACACACCGTGAACAGTCCGCTCCGGGAAAGCGTCCGGTTTATTGCGCGCCGGCTCGGCATAACGGCGCTTACCCTGTTTTTCTCGTCCCTGGCGACATTTGCCGCCTTTGCCCTTGTTCCCGGCGATCCGGCGATTCTGAGCCTTGGCATTGAAGCGCCGCCGGAACAGGTGGCGGCCCTGCGCGCGGAAATGGGCCTTGACCGGAGCCTCCCCGTGCGGTATCTTTCCTGGCTTTCCGGATTTTTGACGGGGAACATGGGCAATTCCACGCGCTTTCACGGCGAACCCATTGCCGCAATGATCCGTGAACGGCTTCCCGTAACCGCCGCACTGGCTTTGTTTTCACTGGTACTGATTCTGCTTATCGCCCTTCCGGTAAGTTTTCTTACCGTGCGCCGGGAGGGCGGCGTTGTTGACCGCGTTACCAACGCGCTTACGGCGGTACATATTTCCTTTCCGGGTTTTTTTCTCGGTGTGCTTTTTATCTGGCTGTTCGGCGTTATCCTCAAAATTTTTGTTCCCGGCGGCTATGTGCCATATTCAATCAGCATTCCCGGCTTTGCAGGCAGTCTTTTTTTTCCCGCCCTGGTAACAGCGATTCCTTCCGCGGCGGTGATGGTGAAATTCCTGCGCGCTTCCCTTTTCCGCGAACTCTAGGCGGACTATGTGCGCACCGCCTGGAGCAAGGGCAATTCGTGGGGCCGTATTCTCCGCGTACATGCCGCGCGCAATGCGATCATTCCCGCGGTTACGCTGTTCGGCATGATAGCCGGCGATGTGTTTTCGGGGAGTATTGTCATTGAACAGGTATTCGCCATTCCGGGCATCGGACGGCTTCTTGTTACCGCAATCGGCGCACGGGACTACGCGATGGTGCAGACGCTGGCAGTGTACATTTCCTTTATCGTGATACTGTGCAATACCGCCGCGGATATTGCCGTAAAAATGATCGACCCCCGGATCGGGCGGGAGTGAGGCCGGCGATGAAAACCGTGTTTGGCGTTGATTTCAGGATTGGCGCGGCGTTGACCGGCCTGCTGCTTGCCGCCGCGCTTATGGGCGTTTTTTTTGCTCCCCGGGGCTACAACGATATGGATGCCGCGCGGCGCTTTATGCCGCCGGGACGGGAATACTTTTTTGGCACGGACAATTTTGGACGTGATATTTTTTCCCGGATTATCACCGGAGCGCGGTACACGCTGGCGGTAGCGCTGTTGACCGTGGCCGGTTCGGCGTTTCTGGGGGCGGCGCTCGGCCTTTTTTCCGGCTATTACGGCGGCATTTTTGACGAAGTTTTGATGCGGGCGATGGATGTACTCAATTCTTTTCCGGGAATTCTGCTCGCGCTGGTCATGGTTGCGCTCCTTGACACGGGAGAACCCGCGCTTGTTACCGCACTGATATTGTTGTTCACTCCCGGCTTTGTGCGCGTGGTGCGGAGCGGAACCCTTCAGTACCGCAGCCGCGATTTTGTACGCGCCGCCGAACTCCAGGGCTGTTCCGCGCCGCGCCTTCTTTTTGTACATATACTGCCCAATTTACTGCCGCCCCTGTTTTCGGCGATCGTGCTTGGCCTCGGCAATGCGATTCTCGCGGAAGCCACCATGAGTTATCTCGGCCTCGGCATTCAGCCGCCCCTGCCTTCCTGGGGACGCATGCTTGCCGAATCGCAGAACTATCTTTTTAACGCTCCCTGGTGCGCGCTCGTGCCGGGCATCATGATCATGCTGACCGTATCGGGCTTTCACTTTCTGGGGGAGGGGATACGCCGCGCGGCGGCCGGGGAATCATGACGCCATTACTGCGTGCGGAAAACATTACAATCGCTGTTGGCGCCGAACAATACCGGGTGGTTCATTCCGCCGGTTTTGACCTGTTCCCCGGTGAAATTCTCGGCATTGTGGGGGAATCGGGATGCGGAAAAACGCTCACCGCGCTTTCCCTTGCGGGACTGCTGCCCCGCGCGGCATCGCTGGTTGGAGGCTCTATCGTATTTGACGGACGGGAACTGCGGGATCTTTCTCCGCCGGAATTTTCGCGCATCCGGGGCAGGGATCTGTCATTTATCTTTCAGGAACCGGCGCTTTCCCTTAATCCGCTTATCCGGGCGGGTCCCCAGATTGCGGAAACCCTCGTTCTCGGGCGCCGCGGCGGGGGAAGAGACAGTACTGCTGCCGGGAAAAACCGGCGGCGCGCGGAAATACGGGCGGCGGAAAAACGGCAGACGCTTGATTTGATGGCGCGGCTTGGCCTTGAGGAACCGGAGCGGGTTTACGTGAGTTATCCGCATCAGCTTTCCGGCGGCATGTGCCAGCGGGTGATGATTGCGCTGGCGATAATCTGCGGGCCAAAACTTCTTGTCGCGGACGAACCCACTACCGCGCTTGATGTTACCATTCAGGCGCAGATTCTCGATTTGATGAAACAGATAAACCGTGATTCAGGAACAGGCATTCTGTTTATTTCCCATGATCTCAATGTGATACGTGGTATTTGCACGCGGGTTTTGGTAATGTATGCGGGCCGCATTGTTGAGTCCGGCCCGGTGGAGGAAGTTTTTTCCCGCCCCCGGCATGAATACACCAAAGGGCTTATCGGTTCTATTCCGGCGCGGGAACGGAAGGGCGCTCCCCTCACGGCCATCCCCGGACGGGTACCCGCCGCCGGAGAAGGGTTCCCCGGCTGCCCCTTTGCGCCGCGCTGCGGCAGGGCGGAGGAACGCTGCCGCGCCGCCTTCCCGTCCCACACCGTGGTTCCTTCCGCCGGGAACGGCGTTCCGGGGAAAAGTCCGCATTGTGTTTACTGCGTGCACGCGGAGGAACCGGCGTGAACAATTCCCTTGTGGTGCAGAACGTTTCAAGCGCCTATACGGTACGGAAAGGATTCGGCAGGAAAACAGTAAAACCGATCCTCAACGATGTAAGCCTTGAAATAGCGCCGGGAGAAATATGCGGCCTGGTGGGAGAATCCGGATCGGGCAAAACAACCCTGGGCCGGTGCATCCTGGGCCTTGTTGATTATGAGGGAGAAATTACTGTTGACGGTATGAGGCAGCGGAGCGGCGGCGGAACCGCGCACCGGCGGGAAATGGCGCGCCGCGTCCAGGCCGTGTTTCAGGACCCCGCGGCAAGCCTCAACCCCGCAAAGCGGGTGGGCTGGCTTCTTGAGGAACCGCTCCGCATTCACGGCGTTTCCGGCGCGGCGGAACGGCGGCGGCGCGCCGGTGAAATGCTCGATCTGGTTGGCCTTGACGGCGCGTACCGGGACCGCCGCGTCAATGAGCTTTCTCTGGGACAAAAACAGCGCGTCAGCATCGGCTGCGCCCTGATGCTTAATCCCGGCCTCATCATTGCCGATGAACCGGTAAGTTCCCTCGATGTTTCCATCGCCGCGCAGATACTGAACCTGTTCCGTGATCTGCACGAACGGCTTGGACTCGCGCTCCTTTTTATTTCGCACAATCTCGATCTTGTGTACTGGTTCTGCAGCCGCATCGCGGTTATGGAAAAGGGCCGCATCGTGGAACAGGGCGCGGCGGAAGACCTTTACCGTTCCCCGCAGCATCCCTACACACAAAAACTGCTGGAAGCGGGCCGTTAGCAGCGGAAATTATCCCAGCGCCTGTTCCAGTTCCGCAACAAGCCCCGCGAAAACGCGGCAGGACGCTTCCACCGGTTCTGGCTGTGACATATCGACTCCGGCGGCCCGGAGCGCGTCCACCGGAAAACGGGAGCCGCCGGACCGTAGAAATGCGAAATAATCCTCCCGCGCCGCTTCACCGTGCGAGAGAACCCGTTCCGCGAGCGCCAGCGCCGCCGATACGCCGGTGGCGTATTTGTACACATAAAAGGCGCGGTAAAAATGCGGAATGCGGATTCCTTCAAGATCGCTCGTATCTTCCAGCGTCATTTCCGGCCCAAAGTATTTTTCCATAAGGCGCCGGTATTCGCCGCGCAGCACATCTACGGTAAGGGGCGTTCCCGCTTCTTCGCGTTCGTGGGTAATTTTTTCAAATTCCGCAAACATGGTCTGCCGGTACAGCGTCGCAAGCAGATCATCCGCGCGTTTGTTCACCAGATAGATGCGCAGTTCTTCTGTCTCTGCATTTTTTATAAGGCTGCGGAACAGTAATTCCTCGTTAAAGGTGCTTGCCACTTCCGCCTCAAAAATCGTGTAGCTGTACTGCATGAAGGGGTTGGCGCGCGCGGAATACCAGGAGTGCATTGAGTGGCCCCCCTCGTGTGCCAGGGTAAACACATCGCGGATGGCGTCATCCTTGTAGTTCATCAATATATAGGGCCAGCCGGTGTAGGTCCCCGACGAAAACGCGCCGGAATGTTTGCCCCGGTTTTCATAACGGTCCGCCCAGCGGCCCAGCAGTCCCGCGCGGAGGGTCTCCACATATTCCGTGCCGAGCGGCGCCAGGGCGGCGCACACCATTTCTACCGCTTCGTTCCAGGGCGTTTTGCGGGAGGCGGCGGGAACAATCGGCGCGTAAACATCATAATGGCGGAGCGTATCAAGCCTGAGCGCCTTTTTGCGGAGGGCGTAGTATTTGTGGAGCGCGGGAAGATGCGCGTTTACAACGGCGATAAGGTTGTCGTAGACTGCGCCGTCAACGCGGTCGGGAAAAAGCGCCGCCGCCCGCGCGGAAGGATAGCCGCGTATCCGTGCGCGGATGACATCCTGCTTGACCGATCCCGCATACAGCGATGCGATAGTATTTTTGTGTTCTTCAAACGCGCCGTAAAAAAGTCCGTACGCCCGGCGGCGGATTTCGCGATCAGGGTTTTCCATAAACACGGAATAGGCTGACTGCGAAACGGTTTTTTTGCCTTCCGGCGTATCAATTTCGCCGTAGCGCATATCGGCGTTGGTAAGCAGCGAAAAAGCGTCGTGCGCGATGCTTTCCGCCTCCCCGTGAAGGGCCAGTATTTTTTCTTCTTTCTCCCCCAAAATATACGGCTTGAAGCGGAGCAGTTTTGAAAGGTAGATTTTGTATTCGGCAATGCGCGGATGTTCCAGAAAGGCCGCCATGTCTTCATCAGCAATCGCATTTATTTCGGGCGCGGCCCAGGCAAGAGCCGCTTCTTTTTTCGCGTAGGCCATCATGATACGCCCGGTCATGGCGCGGGCGGCGCTGTTCGCTTCGTCTTCACACTGGCGGAGTTCCGCGTACACGCTCAGCCGCTCTTCAAGAAGCCCTGTGTCCCGGGTAAAATCCAGAAAATCCGCAAGGTGTTCCGCTGATTTTCCGAGCGTTCCCCGGAAGGGCGGTATTTTTTCTCCAAGGCTTTCATAAACCGCCAGCGCTTTTGTCCACGCGGCGTCTCCGTCAAAAAGGCTGGAAAGGTCCCAGGTATCTTCCGTCCGTATTTCCCCGCGCGGGGGAATTGTGCTCGTTTCCATAAATGCGAGCATAGCATAAAACAAAAACAAGCATAAGGGATGTGCTGTTTGCCATCATCGTCAATACGGCTCATGAGAGCGGCGCGTCATGCGGCGGCGCGGCTGCCGGACCGCGCCCGCGCGTTTCGACGCTTCCGTAACCGCGCCCGGATCGGTCTTCCGCGCTTCATCATCTGGCGCAAACGGGCGCTTCCTGATAGAATGGCCGCGCGTGAGGAATTATGGCTGATACAGTTTTGGCCCTTCTGGGCGATGAGGCGGCGGCGCTGGGGGCGCTCCATGCGGGGCTTGACGCCGCGTATGGGTATCCGGGGACCCCTTCGACGGAAATTCTTGAATATCTGATTGGCGAGTACGGGGCGGGACACGGTCCCCGCGCCCAATGGACGGTGAATGAAAAAACCGCCCTGGAAGGGGCGCTGGGCGTTTCGTATGCGGGAAAGCGGGCGCTGGTAACGATGAAGCATGTCGGGCTCAATGTGGCGGCGGACCCGTTTATGAACGGGGCGCTCTTGGGGATTAAGGGGGGCCTCGTGATCGCCGTGGCCGATGATCCGGGCATGCATAGTTCCCAGAACGAGCAGGATTCCCGCTTTTACGCGGCTTTCGCCATGATCCCCTGTCTTGATCCGCGCAGCCAGCAGGAAGCCTACGACATGACGCGCGAAGCCTTCGATATTTCCGAACGGTTTCACATTCCGGTCCTGCTCCACCTGGTTACGCGCCTTTCCCATGCGCGGGGGGCCGTGCGGACAGCCGCGCCGCGCGCGGGCAATCCCCTGGGCAAGGCGGAAAACCGCGCGGAATGGATGCTGCTTCCCGCTCACGCCCGGCGGAATTACCGTTCCCTGATTGAAAAACAAACGGCCCTTGAAGCGTGGGCCGAAGCGCATACAACGAACCGGCTTGAAACGGCGGACAGAGACCGGCTGTTCGTGGTTGTTACGGCGGGCCTGGGGGGAAATTATTACGATGAAAATGAGCGCGATCTAATCGCGCTCCGGGGGGCGGCTCCCGCGCGGCTTCACATCGGGACGTGGCCCCTGCCGGCGGCGCAGATACGGGAACTTTGCCGGGAAGCGAAAGAACTGCTGATCATCGAAGAAGGACAGCCGGTTATCGAAGAAAAAATCCGGGGCATCCTGCCCTCTCATCTTGTTATCCGGGGAAAACTGGACGGAACGGTCATCCGCGCGGGTGAACTTGATCCCGAAACCGCGCGGCGGGCGATGGGGCTTCCTCCCCGGAAAAATCTGCTTGCCGTCCACGGGGACGCCCTCGCGCTTCCCGCCATTCCCGGGCGTCCCCCGCAGCTTTGCGCGGGCTGTCCGCACCGGGACAGTTTTGACGCCATCAAAAAAGCCGCGCAGGGCCTGGAACCGGCTGCCATTACCGCGGACATCGGGTGTTACGCCCTTGGCGCGTCGCCGCCCTACGAAGTCCCCGAAACAATTGTCTGCATGGGGGCCTCAATCGGCATGGCCAAGGGCGCCTCTGACGCGGGAATTACACACGCCTTCGCGGTTATCGGCGATTCCACGTTTCTCCATTCGGGGATTCCGCCGCTCATTGACGCGGCCGCGGCAAACACGCCCATGACGGTGATCATTTTGGACAATGCCATCGTCGCCATGACCGGATGCCAGGAAACGGCCCTGCCGTCGGAAAAACTGCGCGGCCTCGTTTTGGCGCTTGGCGTGGAACCGTCCCATGTGGTTGAGCTTGAGGCAAAGCCCGCGCTTGTTGAAGAAAACGCCGCGCGCCTCCGCGCGGAGGCTGCATACCGGGGACTTTCCGTGGTAATTTTCCGGCGGGAATGTCTTGAGGCGCTGCGCAAGCGGCGAAAACAGACAAAGAAAGCAGGAGGCGCGGCGTGAAGTGCGACGTAATTCTTGCCGGTGTGGGCGGGCAGGGAACGCTTTCGATCGCGGCGATTATCGCCCGCGCGGCGGTTGACGCGGGCCTCGTGGTGCGCCAGTCGGAGGTGCACGGCATGGCCCAGCGCGGCGGCGCGGTGCTGGCGCACCTCAGAATGGCACGCGGCCCCATCGCCTCCGACCTTGTACCGGAGGGCGGGGCGGACATCATCATCTCCATGGAACCGCTGGAAAGCCTCCGCTACGCCGCCTGGCTCAATCCGGAAGGCGTTTTGGTAAGCAGCGCGGATCCATTTATCAATATTCCCGATTACCCCGCATGTGATGACATTCTTTCCTGCATCCGGCGCTTTCCCCGGCATGTTTTGGTGCAGGCGGCGGAAAACGCCAGAAAAGCGGGGAATATCCGGACAGTAAATGTAGTGATGATAGGCGCGGCATCGCCTTTTCTGCCTCTTTCCCCGGATGCGGTGGAACGCGCCGTTGCCGGGGCGTTCGGCGCCGCGCCGGAAATCGCGGCGGCCAACCGGGAAGCATTCAGGCGGGGCCGGGAAGCCGCCGCTAACAAAACCGGAGCGGTGTGATGGGCGAAACGTTCCAGTATTGGCGCCGCGAAATCGAAACCATGCCCCGCGCGGAACTCCTTGCCCTGCAGCTTGAAAAACTCAAAATGGCCGTGGGCTGGGCCCTCCGCACGCCGTTTTACGCGGAGCGCCTCCCCCGCGCGGGCATTAACAGCGCGGACGACATTAAAACGCTCGCGGACCTCCGGCGTATTCCCTTTACCACGAAGCAGGACCTGCGCGGCGCGTTCCCCTACGGCTTTTTGGGCGTGCCCCGCGAGGATGTCGTCCGCCTCCACGCGTCGAGCGGCACCACGGGAACGCCCACCACGATATATTTTAACCGCGCGGACCTTTCCCGCTGGTCGGGCTACGTTGCCCGCTCCATTTACGGAACAGGCTGCACCAAAAACGATGTGTTTCAAAACATGATAACCTACGGCCTCTTTACCGGCGGCCTTGGTTTTCACGCGGGCGGCGAAGAAGTGGGCATGCTCGTTATTCCTTCCGGCGCGGGAAATACTGCCCGCCAGTTCCGTTTTATGCAGGATTTCGGCACCACGGTGGTGCACGCAACGCCGAGTTTCCTGCTCCACGTGGAAAGCATCATGCGGGCAGAAGGGGTAAGCCGGGAGAGCCTCCGCCTTCGCAAGGCGTTTGCGGGCGCGGAGCCGTATTCGGAAGACACGCGGCGGCGCATAGAAAAACTGCTTAATATTGATGTGTACAATTCCTACGGCCTTTCCGAAATGAACGGCCCCGGCGTTGCCTTTGAGTGCCAGGCGAAAGACGGCCTTCACCTGTGGGAAGACGGCTATATCGGCGAGATCATCAACCCGGACACCCTCGATCCGCTGGACGGCGGCGAAAGCGGTGAACTGGTACTGACGTGCCTCTGCCGGGAAGCGACACCGATACTGCGCTACCGCACACGGGACCTTTCCGGTTTTTATACGGAACCGTGTTCCTGCGGGCGTACTCACCGCCGCCTCCGCCGCATTACCGCGCGCACCGATGATATGCTGATCATCAACGGCGTAAATCTTTTCCCCAGCCAAATTGAGGAAGTGATCATGAGCATGCGGGAAGCGGGCAACAATTATCTGATTGTGGTGGAAAAGGAAGGGATGCTTGACCGCCTTACCGTAAAAACTGAAATTCAGGCGGAATTTTTTACTGATGATACGCGCCCCCTCAACGCACTCAAGGAGAAAATTCGCAAAACACTACAGGCGTCGATTACCATCAATCCGCGCGTAGAACTTCACGAATCAGGGAGCCTTCCCGTCTCCGAAGGAAAAGCCCGGCGCGTTCAGGACCTGCGCCCAAAAGACGTATAATGCGCCCGCCACGCCGCTCAAGCCCGCCGCTGTCCCCTCAACGGGAATGGGCGGAAAAAGCGCGGGAGGCGCGTTTCCGCTGGATCAATCTGGGCGGCGTCCAGTACCGGGAAGATGAAGCCGCCCGCATCGAAGACGGCGGGCTTGATTACGGCAAAGTCCTCACGCGGGAACTTACCCGCCTCCAGCAGGTCCGTGAAACTTTCGCGGCCATGGACGAAACCGCCTACGAGAAGTTTGCGGCGCTTCGCGCACTTCAACAGCGGAACAGGGCGGCAGCGTATACGGTCAATGGAGATTACCCGGATGCGGAACCCACGCCATGGTTTCAATCACCGCTGAGGTACAGTTATCCGTATGGACGCCCAAAATCAGCATCGGTGTCCATGCCAAAAAGGGAGGCGGAACCAGAGCCTTCCACAGGTGATGATACCACGGCAAATTTCTTACATTGGCCGGACCAAAAAACGTATACCCCTTATCCAGCCGCGCCAGAATATTTTCTGTGGTCCGCAAAAGGTCCAGGGCCGTTTCACCGCGGGGCCCCCGGTGCTCGATTACTTCCCAGGGGTTTCCCGAAGCGGGATCCAGAAAGAGCGTATAGGAATCTACATCGGTTTTTGCGTCCAGCATCCAGCATCCGTCCAGTTCGGAACCCCTGGGGGTCGCGGTAAAAACAAGGGTATGTTCCACTTCTTTTTCCCGGAAAAAGACGTAAAAACTGTGGACAACAAAAAGGTTTTTTTTGGTTGCGGGAGAATAGGCCCGCCGTTCATAGGCCCGCACTTCACGTCCGCCGGGAAACAATAAAACGTCATGCAGGTATTCTTTTACCCGGGCGGGATTACCGGGATCGCCCCGGGCCAGGTTCTCTTCAAGTTCATTCAGGTCCCTGCCGGCCCGCATTGACGCGCATCCAATAAACAATGCCAGAAATGCCGCTGTTACCAGAAAACGGAACGCCTTATGTACGCTCCTGGGGGGGGGGGATCCGGCTTGATATTACGGCGGCAAACCTCACATAACACTCCCTGCCGTTCATGCGGCGGATAAAAAAAGTTGTTTAATAACTACTGAAGTTATAAAACAAGTCCAATACATAGAACATACTCCGTCAGCGTATTTTTTTTGTGCTGTTTTGTCAAGCCGCTTTGCGGCAGCCGTTCTGTGGCAGCCGCCGGGCGGCACGGCGTTTGATCGGGAAATCTGCGTGGGCGGAGGGATTTCCGGCCGCATCTGGCGGAGGGCCCGCAGTTATGGTATGCTTGCAGTCATGATCTACATCACGGGCGATACCCACGGCGGGATTGACATGGCCAAACTGGACGATACGCATTTTCGCGGACAGTTTGCCCTTACCAAGGAAGATTACCTCATCATTGCCGGGGACTTCGGTTTTATCTGGCAAAACAACGATAAAGAGCGGGAATGGCTTGAGATTTTTGAAAAACTTCCCTATACAACGCTGTTTATAGACGGCAATCATGAAAACTTTGAACTGCTTAACTCCTATCCGGAAGATGAATGGCAGGGCGGCATGATTCACCGCATCAACGACAGTCTTTTCCATTTGATGCGCGGCCAGGTATTTGAAATTGAGGAGAAGCGTTTTTTCACGTTCGGCGGCGGGCGCTCCCTTGACCGCGCGTTCCGGCGGCCCCAGATCTCCTGGTGGCCCGAAGAGATGCCCTCAGCCGCGGAATTTCAGGAGGGCCTTGATAATCTGGAACGCTGTCAATGGAAAACCGATTATGTCATTACCCACGCGGGCCCGGCAAAAATCGCATCGGGCGTCAGCGCGCTTTTTGGTACGGACAGCCTGGTTACCTATCTCCAGGCGGTTGCCGACCGCCTGGAATTCCGGCGCTGGTATTTTGGCCACTATCATGTTGACCGCGAGATAAACAGCAAATTCCGCGCCCTGTATCAGGATGTTGTCCCGCTGGGCGGATAACCCACGCGGAAAAGGCCGCCGCCCTAAATAGTGTCTGTCCATAAAGTCGGTTACTTTATGGACAGACCTTGCATTTTCTCGCCTAAAGGCTGCGAAAATGCGGTTTTCAAGGAAGTCTGTCTATAATGTGTCTACATTATAGACATACTCTAAATAAAATTCCGCGCCTCCCGTTCGGCGGCAAGGCCGGTCATGCGCGCAAGGGCGTAGGACGAAAACGCGGAAAACATCACGTCAAGAAACGTGCCGCAGGCGACAAGGTAAAAAGCCAGCGGTTTCAGAATTAGGTAGCCTGAAGGATCGTAACCGGCGCACAGCACCGCGAGGGCGGCAAACGCCCCGTCTCCGGGCCGCCGCGCCAGCAGAAACGCGATGCCGAAGGACCGGAGCGCGATGAACAGTAAATCCGCCGCCGTAACTTCAAGGCTTGAGTAGGATTTGATAATCACGATAAACGCCATGGCCGCGATGGCGGCGCTCCCGGCCCTGCCGAACGCGGAAAACAGGGAAAGGGTAAACGTGTTCACGCGGCGTTTTACGCCCAGGTTTTCCTTTTCGTGGCGCATCAAAACGGGCAGGGAGAAATTAATGTCCCCGGAAAAGAACGCCGCCAGCGCCGGGCCCAACAGGGCATAGAGCGCCTTCCAGGGGTTGGGGCGCGGTTTCAGAAAATAGAGCAGCAGGGGAAAAACGCCGAATCCCACGGTAAGCGAGAACACGCCGAGGAGCACCACCAGGTCCCGGAATTTTTCGCCGGGAAACACGCCCCGGAAGCGCACTGCCCAATAGGCGGCAAGCACAATCAGTACCAGCGACAGCATTTCCGAAAAGAAAATTATCACATGATAAAAAACCCGCGACAGTGAATCCAGCAGGGCAAGCACCGGCTTGGCATGGAGCCGCTCATGGGAAAGGCCGAGTCCCAGAAAAAACGCGAAGAGGCACAGGGGAAGCAAATAGTCCCCGCTGTTTACCAGCGCGGAAAAGGCGTTGGCGGGCAAAAGCCCGGCGATACTGCCGCGCACCGCAAGGGCGATGTCTCCGGCCTGTTCCTCAATCTGAATGGGCACCGGCCCCGGCTGGAAAATCAGGGTAACGGCTATGCCCAGCACGATGATCAGCACGGTTCCCGCGGCCATAAACGCGGCGGTGTACAGGGTGAGCGGCCAGAAGCGGCGTTCCTGGCGGAGTTCGTAAATCCCGGCGGCGAGCGAAAAAAACAGCGGCGGAATCAGGGCGTAACGGCCGGCATTCACGGCGATCCCGCCAAGCCAGGCCAGCGTTTCCCTGAGCGCCGCGCTGTCTTCCGGCAGAAAAAACCCCAGCGTGATCCCCAGCGCCGCGCCGGTGAGCAGCTTGATCCAAATCTTCATGGCAGGATGATACGAAAAACGCCCGGTCCCCGCAAGGGAGGGAAGCGGGCCGGGACGGCTCACGTCCTCATTAGTGTCCGTCTATAATGTGTCCACATTATAGACGGACACTAATTAAGAAGCAGTTCGTCGTTCGCAAGGTCCCGCTTTCTGATGGTGCGGAAGCGTTCCACTACATCCCGCACGGTAAGCCGCTCCTTTTCCGCCGCGCCGATGTCCTGAATCACTTCGCCTGAGTCCATGATGAGGAGCCGGTTCCCGTAGCGGATGGCGTGGCTCATATTGTGGGTAATCATCATGACGGTAAGGCGGTATTGCGCGGCGAACTTCATCGTCAGTTCCATGATAAGTTCCGCGTTCCGGGGGTCAAGCGCCGCCGTGTGTTCATCGAGGAGCAGAAGGCCCGGCCCTGAAATAACCGCCATAAGGAGGGTCAGCGCCTGCCGCTGGCCGCCTGAAAAAAGCTCCACATTATCGGCGAGCCGGTTCTCAAGGCCCATGTCCAGCACGCGCAGTTGTTCCCGGAATTCTTCCCGGAGGCGCCGGTTAAGGCTGATGACAAGGCCCTTATATCCCTTTTTCCGGCAGATAACCATATTGTCTTCAAGGCTCATCTTCCCCGCGGTTCCGAGGAGCGGATTCTGAAAAATGCGGCCAATGTAGCGGGCGCGGCGGTATTCGGCTTCCCGCGTAATTTCTCGTTCGGACGCAGTGTCAGCGGCGCTTGCTGTGCCCGCTACAGGCGTTGCGGACGCGGCATCGAGCCGGACAAAAATGCGCCCGGACGTTACGGGAACCGTACCGGCGATGGCGTTGTACAGGGTCGATTTTCCCGCGCCGTTGGAGCCGATAATCGTAACAAAGTCGCCTGAATCAACGCACAGACCGATATGGGCAAGCGCCCGGTTTTCGTCGGGCGTTCCGGCGGCAAAAACCACCGACAGATCTTCTATCCGTATCACGCGCGTTCCCCAAACGGCCGGGTTTTGATAAAGCCGGACACCGTTTCCACCGCGCCGCGCCGATTTTTCGGCGGCCCCGGCCGGAAGCCGCGCCGGGACACGATGATGCACAAAATGATAAGCAGCCCGGTCAGCAGTTTGAGATCGTTCGCGGTCATGTTGACGTGGTAGCCGTAATTGCGCGCAAGGTACATGAGGGCGCGGTACAGTACCGATCCCAGTGCGGCGCGCATGGTCAGCACCATGATTTTGTTCGAGCGGACCAGAAATTCCCCAATCATAAGCGACGCGAGGCCGGACACGATCATGCCGCTTCCGAGGTTCACGTCAGCAAATCCCTGATACATCGCCGCAAACGCGCCGGAAATGCCCACCAGGCCGTTGGCAAGGGAAATGCCGCAGATTTTGAGCGTATCGGGATTCATCCCCTGCGAGATGATCAACTGCGGGTTTGCCCCGAGCGCGCCCAGGGTAAGGCCAAAATCGGTATGGAAAAAAAGGTCCAAAAGAATTTTGATGAACAGCACCACGGCCAGGCACAGGAGCACGATCACTGCCGGGGCGGGCAGTATCCCGCCGAAAAACTGTTCCGCGGACGAAAACAGGGTAGGGACGCGGAGCAGTGAAATATTCGCGCGGTTTCCCATGACGCGGAGGTTGATGGAATAAAGCATGGTCATGGTAAGGATGCCCGAAAGCAGATCCGGAATTTTGAGCCGCGTATGAATGAGGGCGGTAACAAGTCCCGCAAGCGCCCCGCAAAAAAACGCGAGGAAAAGGCCCGCGGCCCAGGGCAGGGGTTTTGAAAGGGCCACGGCCATGACGGCGGCCCCCAGCGGGAACGAGCCGTCCACGGTCATGTCGGCAAAGTTGAGGATGCGGAACGTGATAAGGACCGCGAAGACCATGATCCCGTAAATGAGGCCTTCCGTAAGCATTCCCGCAATCATTCCGTATCCTCCCCCTCCGTCCGCGGCTACCGGGTTGTAAGCCGCCCGTTCTGGAAAATATAATTCGCCTGGTTCTGGAGGTTTTGCGGTACGGTTATGCCGCAGTTCCGCGCCTGATCCAGATCGATAAGCAGGTCCGATTCCGACGGGTCCGTGAGGAACCGCACCGGAATTTCCACGGGATTTTTCCCTTCAATAATGTCGGCGACAAGGTTGCCCGTGGCGACGCCGGCCTTGTAATAGTTAAAGCCGCTCGCAATCAGCGCGCCGCCGCCCAGGGCCGCGGTTACATCGCCGGAAAAAACGGGCTTTTTCGCGGCGTTGAACACCTGGAGCAGCGCCGGGAAGGCTGAGTATACCGTATTGTCCGTGGTAAGGTACACGCCGTCAACGCGGCCCACAATGGCTTCCGCCGCCTGCCGGAGTTCCGCCGACGAGGTGATGGCCTGGGTTACGAGCGTGATGCCGCTCCGGCGGCAGCCTTCTTCCACCAGGGCCAGCGCGGAAACGGAATTCGCTTCGGAACCGGTATAGATATAACCCAGCGTGCGAATATTGGCAACCTGTTTGAAAAGCGCGATATGCTCCACGGTGGGGATGGCGTCGGAAAGGCCCGTTACATTCCGCTCGCCCCGGTCCAGGGAGCTTACGAGGCGCGCCCCCACGGGGTCCGTTACGGCGGCGAACACCACGGGCCGGTCTGTAATGGCGTTGGCCAGCGCCACCGCGATGGGCGTGGCAATGCCCACAGCCACGTCAACGCGCTCCGTCCTGAAGCGGTTGGCGATCTGCGCCGCGGTATTGGCGTCCGCGTTGGCGTTCTGGTAATCGATCACCGCGTTGATCCCCCGCTGGGCCAGCGCGTCCGTGATGCCCCGCTCGCAGGCGTCCAAAGCCTCGTGGCTTACAAATTTGGCGATGCCCACGCGGGGCCGTCCGGACGTGTCGTCCACGCCGCGCGCGAACAGCGCGGCCGCCGCAAGGATCATCGCGGCGCCAATGACAGTTTTCTTCATTTTGGTTCCTCACTTTACGGGATGCGGCCGCGCCCGGACAAAAGCCCTGTCCCGCGGCTCCCCGCATATATATCATGTTTCTATAAAAAAGAACAAGCCCTCCGGCCCCTGATCCGCGGCCCGTTATCGCTCAGGTTTATGGGGCTTGTTCTGAACAACTTTATTGAAAGAAGATTTTCTTTTTTCGTTTTTTCTTCCTTGACAAACATTTTCTCCGGTTTTACCATGAACCTGGAGGAAATTAATGACTTTGAAGAAAATCACATGGTTTATCGTGATTACCGCCGTTTTGGCGGCAGTTACCGGCTGCGCAAAAAAAGCCGTTTCAACGGAAGCGGCCGGCATTGGCCTGGTAACGGACGTGGGCGGCGTTAACGATCAGTCGTTCAACCAGAGCGCCTGGGAAGGGCTTCAGCGGCTCAGGACCGAAACGGGAGCCCAGGTGAGCTATATCGAGTCCCGGGACGAAAGCAACTACGCGCCGAATATCGAGACCTTTGTGGATCAGGGCACGGGCCTTATTTGGGGCGTCGGCTTCATGCTGGGCGACGCGTTCAAGCAGGCGGGCATCGACAACCCGTCCCAGCAGTTCGCCATTGTTGATTATGCCTACGGCCCGGCGGATGTTCCCAACAAAAATGTAACCGGCGTGGTGTTTGCCGCCGAGCAGTGCTCGTTCCTGGTGGGCTATATCGCCGGGAAAATGACCAAAACCGGCAAGGTGGGCCACATTAACGGCATCGCCTCCGGTACCATGGAATCCTTTGCCGTGGGGTATTACGCCGGCGTTCTCGCGGCCAACCCCAATGTGCAGATCATGGGCCAGTACGCGGGCTCGTTCGGCGATCCCGCGGCGGGCAAGGCTATCGCCCGGCAGTACTACGCGGACGGCGCGGACATCATTTACTCCGCCGCCGGCGGTACGGGAAGCGGCGCCATTGAGGCCGCCCGGGAGCAGGGCAAATGGGCTATCGGCGTTGACATGGACCAGAACTGGATGGCCCCGGAAAATGTGCTTACCAGCGCCCTTAAACGGGTAGATGTGGCCCTGTTTGATGTTTCCAGCCAGTTCCGCGCGGGGAATTTCCAGGGCGGCAGCACCCGCGTGTACAATCTGCAAAACGGCGGTGTCGGTTACGCCACCACGGGGAACCACATCCCCGCCGAAATTATCGCGG
>JAITGJ010000026.1 GCA_031280705.1 Spirochaetaceae bacterium | reverse complement strand
TATTTTAACCGGTATATGATATTCATTTTCAGCTTTTTCAGGAACATAATTTTTATCAACTGCATCTATATTATACAATAATACCTTATTATATTTTTTGATTTATTTTTTCGTAATTTTTTTAAGGAATTATATTTTTTTGTTTGAAAGAATGATTTTGAAACATTAAATGCTTCTCCAATCAATTTAATTCCATTCTTTTTATCTTCTGCCATAATATCATGTTCGTTATTATTTTCATTTCCATATTCAACAATATATTGAGAAAAATTTACATCTTTATATTTTCCATCCAATAAATTTCTAACACCAAACAGTATTACCAAATCGGACATAATTCTATTTGCCGCCTCAAATAAAGTAATATTATGGTATGGTCCTTTATCTATATTTTCCCTTTTTAGTTTTTCAAGTAATTCAATAATATTGTTTGCGGATATTTTCAATTCCATTTCTTTTAATGAATTTATATATAATTCTATTGTTTTATCAATATTATTCCTGTCAAGTTTGTTTTCAATCTGTATATTCATCATTATACTCAATTGTTTATTTTATAACATTTTTTCAATAATTTCAATCGGGCACTGCATATAACGTTCCGGCTGTTTACGCTGCGCCCGCGGTAGCGGGCTTGGCCTCCATTCGGCTAGGTCGGCTGCGCCTCCCACGCCTCATTCCGGCACATTTTGCCCGCCCGCGCCAACGAAGTTGGCAAGATTGCGCTTCCTCGGGAAGCGATGCTGCGCAAAGCCCTTATCCGGGCGGCAAAACCTCGTAAACAGCCGGAACGGTAAGCGCAGCAAAGCTGCCGTGGACTTGTTTACACCCCCGGCCGTGCGGGGAGGAGGACCACATGTGGACGCCCGCTTAAAGCAGTTCCCGGAGCGCGTCGAGGCGGGGAGGAATCACGGCGGCGCAGACTTCCCGGCCCATAACTTCCGCAAGGACCCCGGGCACGGGAACCGGCCCCGTAATGGGCTCAACCGTTTCCGGAAATTTGGCGGGGTGGGCCGTGGCAAGTACCACCACGGGGGACGCAGCGGAAAGCAAACCCCGCAGTTTGTCCGCCGCCTGCCAGCCGACCGCGCCGTGGGGATCGAGATAGTACCGGTGTTCACGGTAAACGGTTTCTATCGCCGTTCTGGTTTCATCGTCCGTAACCGGCACACCCCGCACAAGGCCGCGGAGATCTTCCCATGACCAATGGGCGGCCATGCGCTCAAAATTGCTCGGGGCGCCCACGTCCATCGCGTTGGAAAGGGTCTCCTGTGAAGGGCGCGCCGTATAGGAACCGCTTTCAAGATAATCGGGCACCGTTTTGTTGATATTTGTCGCGGCAACAAAAAAATCAATGGGCGCTCCCATTTTTTTCGCGTAAAGTCCCGCGGTAAGATTCCCGAAATTTCCCGAAGGGACCACAACAATACCTTCCCGTCCTTCCGCGTTTCGTTCTTCACCGGGGAAACCGCCACCCGCGCGGGGAGTCGCGGGACCGTCTGGATCAACGCAGCCCGCAAACGCCCGGCCTGAAGACGCGGCATAGTATACAATCTGCGGAACAAGGCGCGCTACATTGATTGAGTTCGCGGAAGAAAGCGCCAAACGCCGTTTTAATTCACTGTCGGCAAACGCCGCCTTGACCAGCGCCTGGCAGTCATCAAAACTTCCCTCCACCGCAGCCGCGCTGATATTTCCGCCGCGTCCGGCGATCTGTTTTTCCTGAAGGGGCGTTACCCGGCCTTTGGGATAAAGCACCGTTACGGAAATTCCTTCAACGCCAAAAAAACCATCGGCAACGGCGCCGCCCGTATCCCCGGACGTAGCCACCAGAATATGAAGCGGCCGGTCTTCTCCCCGGCGAAAGTACGAAAAAGCACGCGCCATAAAACGCGCGCCAAAATCCTTGAAGGCTGCGGTGGGACCGTGGAACAGTTCCAGCACACGGCGATTTCCGGCGGCGACCAGGGGCGCGGTAAAGGGAAAAGCGCTTTCCACCAGATCGGCAAGCTGCACGGGGGGAATATCGTCCGCGACCCAGGGCCGGATTGTTTCAAGGGCAATATCGGCAAAACGCATGGCCCCCAAAGACGATATTACGGCGGCGGGGAAACGGGGAATTTCCCCGGGAATATAAAGCCCGCCATCGGGCGCAAGCCCTGCGAGCGCCGCCGCCGCAAAAGAAACCGCAGTATTTCTGTCCCGCGTGCTGTAGTATTCCATGATTACTCCCCCTCTTGCCGGCCTTGTCCGGCAGCGCTGTTTTGGCCCGGAAAATTACCGCAGGCGCTTCCGCAGTTTACGGCGATTTTTCTGTTTCTGCTTTTCTTCAAGAGCGGCCACTTCCCGCAGTTCTTCCACGCCGGGATAAACGCGCACCACTTCCGCGCCGGGAAACCGCGCGGCGGCAATCCACCAGATAACCGCGAGCAGTATCATCGCAAAATTGAATACCTGCCCCGTCGTAAAATTGAGGAATGTGGAAAACAGCGCCGGTGTTACGCCGTTATCCGCAAGCGTTATCCGGTAACCCAGGCTTACATCGGGGGCACGGAAATACTCAAGGAAAAAACGAAACAAGCCATAACCCGCGAAATAAAGCCCGGCAAGAAACCCCTTGAAAGGTTTTTTGCCGCGAAGCAGCCAGAGGAGCGCGAACAGTACAATTCCCTCAAAAAACGCTTCGTAAAGCTGGGACGGATGACGGGGCAGATTAATCATGGCGGAAGGTCCCGGCACGGGAATACCCGCCTTTTCCGCGATTTCAAGCACCCACGCCTCCCGCGCGGAAAACCGCTCCGCATCCGGGAAAATCATGCCGAAGGGACCCGCCGTTACGCGCCCGTACAGTTCGCCGTTGATAAAATTCCCGATGCGTCCAAATGTGTACCCCAGCGGAATGGCAACGCCAAGCATATCGGCAATTTCGCGGAAATCGCAGCGTTTTACCATACAGAACAGTATTATACCTAACGCACAGCCGATGACCCCGCCGTGGTAACTCATTCCCATAAGGCCCGTAAACCTGCCGTCCCGGAACGGCCAGAAAATGAGCCAGGGCCGCGCATAATAATAATTATCAGCCTCGTACACAAGGGTTGACAGTATCCGTGCGCCCAAAACAAGGCCCGTTATGCCAAAAACGAAAAGCATATAACGATTGTCTTCCGAAAGCGGAAAATTGCGCTCCTTTACCTGCCGGTTAAACAAATGCCAGGCAACAGTAAACGCAACAACATACATAAGCCCGTACCAGCGCACGGGAAAGCCCGGTATTATTTCCGGGTGGAGCCACGATGGAAATTTAACCGCAAGAAGCATGGCAAATTATGTTCTCCTTTTCCGTCAGGCGGCGATTGATACGGCGCTATGTATGCCGCATCATCGCCTGCCGGTTATATGAGAGTTGTTTAATAACTTCAGTTATTAAACAATTTCCGCTTAAAAACGGCAAACCTTGCAAAATGATACACATTTTGCTGTTTTTACCAACAGCGTTGTTCTGAAACTTCAGATTCAGAACAACTTCCGCTTAAAAATGTAGAGGCTGTTACAAAACTTTAGTTTTGCAAAAGTAACCGTTAAAAAACGCATGTTAGCGCATACGGGAAGATCTCGCCCCCCGTATCCCCCCCCCCCCCCAAACCGGAAACACGGCGGCAGAGGGGCTAGGGGTCTATCACCGCACCGGGCCGGGACCATTCTTCCAGAGCCGCGTTCAATTCTGCCGCGCTCACCAAAACCATGCCCGGAGGCGGCTCGGCATTTTCAAATATCGTTTCCGCCGGGGGCCGGGGATACCGGGAGTGTCCGGGGGCATAGGAAAGAAACAAATTACCGCCGTCTCCAAGTTCAATACTCCATGAAGGCTGGGGAAGCGGCACCACATCGGCCCAGCCGTTGCCAATGCGCAGTATTCCTGTTACTGATGGTACGACATAATTTTTGCGAATTTCAAGGCCCGTACCAAACAGTATTTCCGCTGCCTCGATTTCGGGAGGCGGCGTCAGTCTGCCAAAAATATCTTTCCCGTCCTTTCCCGGACGGGCGGGATCGAGCCGTCCTGCGGCGGTTCCCTTTTCGGCATAACGGGTTCCATACGAACCGGGATCAACGGAAAGTTGTTCCGGAACGGCGTCCGTACCGGAAGCACCGTGCATCCGGTACAGTTCAGGCGGACCGGCTTCCCGCAACACTTCCTCCAGAATGGCCTCAATATCGGCAGGGAACGGCATATTGGCCCAGGCGATCCGTTCGGGAACCGGCGGCAGGGGCGGCTCTCCCCGGCAGATAACCGCGTTAAACGGTTCCCGCGTTTTCGCCAGCCGCTCAAGAATACTTTCCAAATCGCGGGCAGGAACGGGGGAGAGCCGGTGTGTCCGAATCAGGCGGTCAAGTTCCATAACGCCCCACCGTTCCCCCTGACTTTCAGGGATCAAAAAGAGTTTTGCCTCCATTTCATCTTCCGAAATAACAACAGAAACAGTACCGTGCGCAGTAATATTTGCCATGCGTTTTCCCGCCCGGTCAGGGCTTGAATCCTTTCGCGGCCGCCTGCGAAAGTTTCAGCTTCAGGAAATTATTTTCCTTTTTCAGCTTGGCCATTTCAAGCTGCTGGCTTTTTACCGTTTCAAGCAGATCCCCCTGGGAGAGTGCCCCCGAGTGGAGCAGTTCTTCCACATATTCCGTCCGGGTTTCAAAATCCGCCTCGGCCTCAAGCGCCGCGTCCTGAAAACTCGCTTCGATTTCCGTAGCGGCAAGATCAAAATTTTCATCTTCCGTCTGAAGAATTTTTTCGGCGATGCGGTAGATTCCCTGTGCCAGAACCGAATGGGGCTTGTACAGCACGATGGGAAGGCGGGAGGCCAGCGCCGTATCCTGAAGCGAGTCCCGGTACATTACGCCGAGGTGTTCAATGCCGATTCCAAGATACGCCTCGCAGGAACGGCGTATTTTCATCGCTACATCGGCATCGGCAGGGTCTTCTATCATGTTCATGATAAGGCGCGGATGAAAATGCGTCATGTTCTGTTCAAACCGCGCAGAGGCTTCGGGATCGATGCGGGCGATTTCCTTGAGCATTTGGGGAATATACTGCCGGTTTTTTCCCGATACATCTTTCCGCATCTGTTCAAGGTACAGTCCCGCGGGGGTGCCGCGCCTGAAAATGCTGTACATCAGGCGAAACACCGCGTTTTTCAGAAACACATACGCATTGAGAATCGCCGTTACTGCCGGAGCGGAAACTACCAGCCCCCGCGTAGAAAGCAGAAAAAAATCAAGAATGGATTGATGGGTTCCCGCGCCGAGATCGAGCACCAAAATATCGGTGTCGTTTTTGAGCGACAGTAAATGCCGCACAAGAGAGTTGCGCTGCGATGCGCGGAGGTTTGCCATGCCGGGGATTTCTCCGTCTCCGGGAATAAAACGCAGGTTGGGGATGTCCGTTTCCGCGATAACCCCGGCAAAGCCGGATTTTATGTCGTTAAGAAAATGACCCAGTCCCCGGGCCGGCGCGTGGTGCCCCAGTACAAGATGAAGATTCGACGCCCCCAAATCCAGGTCCGCCACGACAACCCGCTGGCCCGCCTGGGCAAAGGCAACCCCCAGATTCGCCGAAACGAGGGATTTTCCCACGCCCCCCTTGCCGCTCGCCACCGGAATGATACGCATCACTTTCCTCCTTCCGGTAGGCTTTCCCGCGCGTCCGGCCCGAAAAAACCGCCTTCTTTTTTTGCCGCGTCCGGGCCGCCGCCCCGCATGAGCGCCGCGGCGCACAGTATGGAAATACCGTCAAAAAACAGCAGAAATACTGTTGAAACCGGCGCGGCAAGAGCGGCCCAGTTCCGCGCGGCAAGATGGAAAAAAGCACTCTCCAGAACGCCTTTTTGGGAAAACAAAAACCACGCCGCACCGGCGAGTGCCGCGGCGATTTTCCCCGCAAAATACAGCAAAAGACACGGGCGGCCTTCCGCGCCGGGGGACATCAGCAAAAAAAGCGCGAGCAGCGGGAACAGCGCGTTTGGCGCGGCGTACATGAGCAGGGGCGTCCCCGTCCCGTCTGCCGTTCCACTTCCGGCCGCCGCGAGCAGCGAGAGAACAATCACGATTACCCGGATTGAATCGTAAACAAACAAACCGCACCGCAGCGGACCGTATTTGTACATGAAAAAATTCTATGCTACCGGGAAAAGAATTTCAAGGGCCCTCCATGCGCCGCCCCCGAAAAAGCGGGCCGGGACGGGACAAAGACCGGCAAAGTCCGTATGTACCGGAGAAAAGGCGGAAACCGGCTGTCCCGCACGCTGCGCGGACGGCATTATGTCTGCTTGCCCAGTTCTTCCGCGCGCCGCCACGCGGCCTCCACCGCGCTGATCACCGTGCCTCGAAAAGCGCCCGCTTCAAGGGCGGCTATCCCCGCGATGGTCGAGCCGCCGGGACTCGCGACCTCGTCCTTGAGCGCGCCGGGATGTGTTCCCGTTTCCAGCACCATCGCCGCCGCGCCCAAAACCGTTTGGGCGGCATAGCGGAGGGCCGTATCCCGGGAAAGCCCGGCGCGGACGCCGCCATCGGCAAGGGCCTCGATAAAAAGATACGCAAAGGCCGGGCCGGAGCCGGAAAGACCCGTTACGGCATCCAGATACGATTCATTGTGCCGGTCCACAATGCCGGAAGCGGCAAGTATTTTCTCCGCCTCGGCCAGGCGGTCCTGATGCGTCTGTGGGGATGCGGACAGGGCGATCACGCCCCGCGCTATCCGGGCCGGCGTGTTGGGCATGATCCGGATAACCGGGATCAAAAAGCCGTCCCGCACCGGGGCATAATTTCCGATACGTTCCTGAATCCTGGCGATGGACCAGCCCGCGGCCATGGACACCACCACCGGCGGATTGCCCCCTTCGGCCCGTTTCCACAGTACCGGCGCGATTTCCGCAAGTACCGCCTCAAGAACCTGGGGCTTCACCGCGAGAAAGATAAAATCCCCCGCTTCGGCGGCGGCGGCATTGGAAGCGTAGACCGTACCGCCCATCTCCGCCGCGGCGTCCTCCGCCTTCCGCATCCGGGCATCGGTAAATCCAACCGTAATGCCGGACCGCGCCGCGCCGCGCATCAGGGCTGATCCCATAATGCCGCTCCCGATGCAGGCGATAACCGTACCCATGCTTGCCTCCTCAACAGAAACCGGCGCCCAGGGACGGCCGCGCCGCCCTAAGGCAACGCTGATTAAATTGACTCTAATCAGCGTTGCCTTATTATTTTTCTCGTTTTCCTGCGGAAAACTGCGAAAAATGACACTAAAGTAGCACTGATTTATTCCCGGTTGAATAAATCAGTGCTTCCCTATTTTACCCGCACACAAAGGCGGCAGGGCGGCCGTTTAACAAACAAACGGCGATTGCCGCGGCGCTACCGGACCCAGGAAATATGCTCCGTTTTCCGGGGCGGGATAACCGGGACCGCGCCGGCGCGGTATCCGGCGATCAGTGACGAATAGGGCCTAAAGCCTTCGGGAAGGCCAAAGGTCTTCAAAAGGTCCCTCCCGGCGGCGGAAGAAAACGCCTGGAGGGGAAAATACAGCCAGCACGCGCCGAGGCCCAGGGATTCCGCCGCGAGGAGCATATTTTCCGTCGCCGCGGCGGCGTCCGTTTCCGGGGCGGCCGTCTCCGCGCGGTATGACACCAGAATCAGCGTGGGGGCGCGGTAAAGACAGTGAAAACTATCGTCATTGCCCAGGTCAACCAGCCAGGAAAGACCGGACGCGCGGGCTGCCTCTTTTGCGAGCAGATTGATCCGGTCGAGCGTTTCCCGCTTCTGTATCACCGTAAAATGAATATCGTTTTCGATATTACCGCCGGCTGAAGGCGCGTACAGTCCCGCCTCCAGCACAAGAGCGGCCGTATCATCAGGGATCTGTTTTTCCCCGTATTCCCGGATGCTCCGCCGCCGTCTGATAACATTCAGTGTTTCGTTTTCCGCCATGCATTCCTCCTCTGACCAAGCGTATCATGCGCCGCATCCATGGCAGTAACACCCGGCGCGGGACCTGTCCAGTTAACCGGTTACCGGCAAAAAAAGCAAGCGTAATTCCGCGCGTTTATAATTCGCCGGGATGTACCCACGGCACAAACCAGGGCGGGAGGGGAGCGCTGATATCGAGCGGATAACCGAGCGCGCCGCCGCCGATAACAAGCCGCGCGGCGTGCAGCAAAAGATTGCGGAGCGAGCGGCTTTGCCTGAGCCTTTTATTCAGGGCAAAATCCCCGTATTTGCCGTCCCCCAAAATGGGCCACCCGTGTCCGGCAAGATGGCGGCGAATCTGGTGCAGGCGTCCCGTGCCGGGTTCAATTTCCAGCACCGCATACGCTCCGGCGGATGCCCCCGGAGGGGCATATTCCACCAGCGCGTGCGATGAAAGGCGCCGCCAGCGGGTTTCAGCGTTCCGCGTCCTCCCGTGCACCGCAAGGTCCGTATCAATAACCCCCGCCGCGCCGGGATTCCCCGCGCAGACGGCGAGATAATACTTGGACACGCCGCCTGCCGCGTCTCGCCGTTTCCATGCCGCGGCGAGGCGGGACGCGGCTTCCCGGCTTTTCGCGGTGATCATCACGCCGGAGGTGTCCCGGTCGAGGCGGTGCACCAGCAGCGGGCGGGGGTTCCGCGCGGCCTCAAGCAGGCGGTCCAGCGACACGCCCACCCCCGCGCCGCCCTGCACGGCAAGTCCCGCGGCTTTGTCCAGAACGAGAATATCGTCATTTTCAAAAAGAATCGTATAGCCCTTCACGGCGGCCCTCTTCCACGCCGAAAATAATAGCATGAATAAACGCGCGGCGCGAGGCGTCATCATCATACTGATTTTATGCTTTCCCTTTTCTCCGCTCCATGCGGAGCGGATTTTTTCCGAAGCCTGGGGATTTAGCATAGATTTCCCCGAAAGTTTCGCGTATCTCGATGGAGACGGCGAACGCCGGTTTTCGTTTTCGTCGGGCGATGGGGTTTCCCTCAATCTCGCCGTCTACCCCGCCGGGCGCTACGCCGGCGCCGGTGAAGCCGCGGCGGATACACTCAGGCGGCTCGGCGCTTCCGGCCCGGACGCCGCCGGTGATATAAGCGGGTTTGATTACTACGGCCTCGACGCGGCGATCTTCTCTCTGGCCTTTACCCCGCCGGACACAGCCGGAAGCGGAGAAGCCGTTTCCGGCTGGGCGCTCGTTATCGCCCTTGAGCCGCCGCGCGGGGAAGCGGACGCGGACGGGACCTGTTTTCTTCTCGCGCTCGCGTATGGAAACGCCCGGGACAATTCCCTTCATCCCCTTTACTTTTCCGCGCTGGACTCTATCGCCCCGCGCGCGGAAGATATACTGCGGCCCGGTCCGGTTTCGGTTTTTGCGTGGCCCCGTGGTGAAGCGCGGGAAATCACGGTGGCCGGGACGCCGGTCCGCGCGGCGGTTCACTCACTTGACGGAGAAGGAGCCGCGGCCCTTGTGGAGCGGGAGTACGGGGTGCTCGTTCGTCATGCGGAAACGCCGTTTTGGCGGGAAGCGTGGGCGCGGTTTTACCGGATCATTTTCCGGGACGCCTACAGCCGCCTTGAGGCTGTGGCGGAGGCGCTTATCGCGGCGTGGAAAACCGGAAATGGCGGCGTCCCCCCGGCGGCCCTCGCGTGGGTGCAGGGCTTTTTCTATGAACGGGACCCTTCCGGCACGGATTTTGTGGACCCGGTGAACGCCGTCCTTTCGGGCCGGGGAGACTGCGACAGCCGCGCGCTCCTTTGGGCGTTGGTTCTGTGGCACGCGGACATACCGGCGGCAATCATGGTTTCACGGGAGTACAGCCACGCGATGGGGCTTGTCCAGATGGAGGGAAACGGCGCGCGCTTTGATTTTGGCGGAACGCGCTGGCTTGTGGCGGAAACAACGGCGCCCGTATCGCTTGGAGAAATCAACGCCGCCGTTGCCGATCCCGCGGGGTGGATTGGCATCGCGCTTATGCCGCAAGGCAGCGCTGATTAAGTTGATCGCGCGCCGAAGTTTCCGGCGCGCTCATGAATTCCTGCCGTTCTGTTTATTGGTTATTCCCGGGTCAATGTGGTATGGCGTATGGCTCTTTCGCGTGGCGTGTGGTGTGGCGATGCGTGTGTGTGTGTGGCGCTTACGCGTGGCGTGGCGCATGTGTGGTGGTACGTGTGTGGCTCTTTCGCGTAGCGTGTGGCACACGTGTGGCGGTACGTGTGTGGCGCTTACGCGTAGCTTTTCGTGTGGTGTGGCGTGTGTGAGGAGAGAGGAGAAATTAAGGGGAGGCGAAGAGGCGAAAGGAGGAGGAGAGGGAGAAGAGGAGGACGAGGGCGGCGGGGCTGTTGTTTGGGGCGTGGTTTGAGCGGTAGTAGGGGCCGTCTC
>JAITGJ010000292.1 GCA_031280705.1 Spirochaetaceae bacterium | reverse complement strand
CCCCCCATAAAAAGTTTATATGCGCTGGCCCTGGGCAGGGCTCCTGCATTTATTTTCCGAAGATAACGAGCCTGTTGCAAAAGTCGGTTACTTTTGCAGAGGCTCTTGCAGTTCTTCTTGCAACAGCCTCTGTATTATCGTTTTCAGGTCTTTCCAATTGCCCTTCCCCTCCAGCCGGCCGATATCCGTTACCGCCCGCGCTTCCCGCTCCCCCGTATCGTTTTCCCATCAATGTTCGCCTCGGGCTGCCCCAGTTCCCTCGCTTCCATTACCCATGCACAGGTACGCCGACAGTTCTTTCGGATGCATCCGCCGGAACACCCGCAAAAACGTGCTCTCGTCCGGTATCCCCTCGGGCAGTTCCAGAAACTTCCTCGGTTCCGCTTTCCGTTCCTGCCCGAAGGCTTCCATATCCTCGAAGTCTTCCCCGTTGCATAACAAGGCTGCCGGCCCGATGACCGGAATGTCTTCCCGTTTGTGCCGCAAGTTCCCCCGCCGCCGCCGGGGGCCCGGTATGCTCCCCGGCTTTTCCTGTAATCGCGCTATATCCATTTTCCCTCCCTCCGATACAGCTCGTATCTTACCACTTTCCAGGAAAAGTAAATGCAGGAACCCTGCCGGAAAGGGCATAATCCCTTGACGCTTTTTCGCCTGCGGGCTAACATGGATTGTTTATGAGAAGAACAGCCGCCGGAACAACAATCTTCTCCCACGGTTACGCCGGAAACGCGGCCGGCAGTCTGCGGTATTGCCGGCAAGATCCGGCCTTTGTCAAACATCCCGCGGGTAAATTTTTAATTTGGGCATCTCTAAAAACTGAAGTTTTTAGAGATGCCCAAATTAAAAATACGTGTTTCGCGGCCCATAGGGCGAGAAACCGCAAGGGAACCTCTGAAAACAACCGGTTTTTAGAGGTTCTCCCTAATGAGAAAGAAGCTTCAGGATAAATTCCGCGGTAAAGGCCGCATCGGGCGCGAGGTCCAGCGTTTGGGCGGGTAGCAGGCAGGTGGACTGGTAGAGCGGCGTTTCCGTTCCGTAAACCGGCGCGGGTACCCGCACGGGGACAATCGCCGCGTTGAATATCCGGTCGGCGGTCAGCGTGATAATAACTTCGTTTTTCAGGTCCTGAAATTCAACGGCGGAGGCCGAACCGGTGATGACGCCGGACGGATCGGGAACCAGCGCCTCCCGTGAAACGGGCGGCGCGGATTTCTCCGTGTCTTTTGAGGGGCTTTCCCCCTGGGGAAGGAGCCGGAAGATACGAAGGCACCGGTCGTCTTCACCGGGGAAGGAAAGATCGATGCGGGGAATAAAATTGCATATAAGCTGTTCCGCTCCCCGGTTGGTGATGGTGTAGCGCACCGTGAGGGAATCCCGTTTGAGGTGGTACTCTTTTCTGAGGGCGGCGGCGGCAAAGGGACCGTCCGCGCGCGGGCCGAGCAAAAAAGCTGCCTTCTTTTTTACTTTGTCCGCGCCGCCCGCGTCCCAGTCTTCGCCGGAACAGACGCGCACGCCGCCGGGTATGCCGTCCGTTCCGGCAAGGGCCGCAAGGGGGATGGATACCGGCGCGAGCATGTCCGCGAAGGACATACGGCGCGCGGCGGGAACGGACGCGGAGTCAGACGGCGCGCTGAATGTATCAAGGTAGTTCCACGAGCGGGGAATAAAGTCAAACTCGAAAATGGCCGCGCCCCGCGCCTTTACATAACAGTTGATGTGTTCCACCTGGAACAGGTACTCGTCTTCGCCGTCAAGGTCGAAGTCAAACGTCATAAGCGACGGGATAAAAACCCCCCGTTTGCGGGTGGTCCTTTCCGCTTCCACCAGGGCGCGATACGCGGCGTTCCGCACGGTATTGCGAAAGATGCCGCCGCCTTCGGTATGGCAGAACGCCGCATAACCCTGACCCTTCCAGAGCTCTTCCTGGGCGCTCTGCTTCCGCGCTTTGTCGCCCCGAAGCTGGTGGATAAGAAGGTGGGTATGCATCACCTTGGCGTAAATACCGTTCGCTTCGGGATAGCGGAGCAGGAGCTGTTTTGGCGTCTTCGCCGGTAACGGCGACGCCATACTTGGCGACGCCATACTTGGCGACGCCATAGTTGGCGACGCCGCACCCTTCGGGTCCTTCCCGGCAAAAGACAATTCTGACGACGGGGGAAAATACGCCCGCGTGCGGCGGCGTTTTATCCGGGCGACTGCCGAGGGAGTGATAAAGTCCGCAAACGGCTCGGCGCGGGCAAGGTCCTCAAAAAAGCGGGTCAGGCCCGTCTCCTCCGCGTCATGGTCCTCCGCGAAACAGTCGGGGCAGAGCGTGATAAGCCGCCCCGCGCCGGAAGGCGTCCGCGCGGCTTCTTGTTCAAGCAGACTGAACACGGAACCGGCCTTTGCCTCCCGCGTAAGACGCCGCAAGACCGGAATCACCGTAAGAAGTTTTCCCTGATCCTCGGTAACGCAGGGGGCGTAGAGGTCCTCCCCGGACAGGCCCGCCTGGAGGAATTGTTCCTCCCGGAGAAAGGTATACGCCATGCCGCAGGTATTGAGCGTTCCCACCAGGCTCTGATCCCAGGCGGCGGCGGGAAGCCAGCAGCCCAGGGGCCGCTTGCCGAACTGTTTACGAATATAGGTGGTGAGCATTTCAATCTGGCCGATCCGGTCCTGGGCGGGGATAAGGGGAAAGAGGGGTTCGTAAAAGCCGCCGCCGATCAGCTCAACCTGACGGCGGGAAACAAGCTCGCCGATAAGCATCAGGAATTCCGGGTGGGCCTTTTCAATCCAGTGGAGGAGCACGCCTGAGTAGTGGAGGGCCGCCTTGATTTTGGGGAAGTTGTTTAGCGCGATAATAAAGGGTTTGAGCTTCCGTGTGTATACCATTTCAAACTCGCCGTCATCCGCGCCAAAGGGGACATGATTCGTGGTACCGACAAAAATGCTTAACGGTTTTTCCATGGTAATTGTCCCTCCATTTTAGCCAACTTTCCCCGTTCTGAAAAGCATTACGTTATCAGGCGCGGCAGAAATCGCCGTTCCGGGCCGTACCGCCGAATCACACTATTAGTTGACGTATTTGACCTAGGGAAAGGTAAGGCTGAAAAAAAGCCCCCCCAGCGCCCCAAAAATAAGCGAAATCAGGGCGATGGAAATGAACGCGAATGGCGTGCCCGCGAGGAACGCGGGAATTTTTTCCAGGGCCGCCCGCCGCTGAATGGCCCGGAGCAGGAAGAGGGCGAACAGATTCCCCAGGGCGAAAGACAACGACAGTACCAGCGCCTCCGCGAAGGAGGCGGCAAGACGCAGGGTAAGCATCAGCGCGACAAAGGTCTGCCCTATCCACGCATTGGTTACGGTGAAAATTGCCCCGGCGGGCGGCGTCTGGCCCGCCGGCGTTTCCGCGCCGGACGCTTCCGTGGCGGCATCCGCCGCTGAAAACCGCTTTGCCATTCGTTCAAGGCCCATCCCCACGGCGAAAATCAGGGGAAACGCCAAAAAGTATTCGATATACGCCCCTGAGGGGGAGGGAAATACCCCGGAAAAAAGGCACCAGAAGAGGAGCACCGTAACAAAGCGGGCCATTCCCTGCCAGAGCAGCGCGGAAAACCGCCCGCCCAGGCGGAAATCCTGAATGCCCGTCCCGAACTGTACGAATAAATTGAGGGAAACGCCCGCGAATACCGCGAGAGACACCAGCGCGTTCATGGTTTTTCCTCCCCGGCAAGAAGATCCGGTCCGGCATAGCGGGCACGGAGGCGGTTAAAAAAGGCGATGCCGTATCCCAGCAGCAGAAACGCGCCGGCGGAACTGTCCAGTACCCGGACGGGGACAAGAAGCCCGCGGACCGGGGGAAAAAGCTCCACAATGCCGCCGCTCCCGCCGGGAAAGCTGATCGTTCCCAGCCCCAGCAATTCCCGCGCCAGGGCGAGCGCCACGAGAAGCGCCCCATACACCAGCGCTTCGAGAAATGCCGAAAGTATCGTGTCCTGCTTTTCCTCCCCGGCGCGTCCCATTATACGGGACGTTACCCCCGCGATATGACAGACCACGGGGGTAAGCGCGATATAGAGGACACTTTCAAGCGCGAGGAGCGGGTTGAGCAGTTCGATAATGAGCAGGTAGATTCCGCCCAACGCCGATGAAACGCCGAGGACGGCGAGGTACCGTCCCCGGACGGGGAGTATGGTTCCGGCAAGCGTGATGATGAGGGCCGAGAGCGTGTACACCCAGACAAGCGCGCCCAGCGTAATGAGGGCGTAGGCGGTCCGGGCGGAGGCCATCACGAGGAGGCCCGCCCCGGCCAGCGTGGAGAGGGGAGAGGCGGCTCCCCAAAAAAACCGGGAGAATCCCCGGATTATTTTTTCCGTTCCCATCGTATCCTCCCAAAATTATCCTCAATGCGCTGGATGTACAAATTGACCGTTCCTCCCGGGAGCGCGTCAAACTGGGATTGGGCGTTGGCGCTTATGGGAAAGAGCGATTCAACCCGGCCCGCGCCGTCAACTATGGCCAGCATCGTCATGCTGCGAACTCCCGACATGAGGGGGAAAATCACTCCCCGCCACGCGTCCCGGTCATCCGCGCCGGAAACAGTGCCGCGCCCGTCCGGCTCGTTAATAAGCAGTACCGAAAACCAGGCGCCGAACCGGGAACTTCCCCGGCCCCGGACGGTTAGCGGGTCCACCAGACGCAGGCCGCTTTCCCGCAGCACAAGGGCACGGTTCACCTGGCGCAGGAGGAGGGATCGCCGCACGGCGCCCGTGAGGCTCCAGCCGAGTACGGTAACCAGGAGGAGTCCCGCGATCCAGGCGGCGAATATTCCCCATTCCCGTACCGGAGCCGGAATCTGCGGGAGGCGTTCAGTGTTTATCATGAGATCCTCCCCGCTTCCGCCGCCTCACCGTCCCGTTCCCCGGCGCCGAGGTAAAACCAGCGGTTCTCCAGGATGCGGATGAGGGGAAACAGGATATTCATCAACACCACGGCAAAAACCGCGCCCAGCGTTTCCCCGCCGGCATACCGGAAAACAAAGGAGAAAAACGCGGCGAGCGCTGTTCCCGCCGCGGCTCCGGCGGAAGATTTTGCCCCGGTGGCCGGATCGACAAGCAGGATGAAAGCCGCGACCAGCGTACCGCCTGATGAGAGCGCGGAAAGTATATCGCCGTTCCAGAAACCCAGGGAAAGATCCCCGGCCATGCGAATCAAAAGAACGTAGATGACCAAAAAGAGGGCCGGAATCCACGAGCGGCTTACCTCAAAGGCGGCAAGCAGGATGGTCCCCAAAAGCAGGGCGAGAATTCCCCGGTCCGCGATGATCCCCGCGCCGGAGGAAAAAAACACCGGCGGAAAATCGCCGGGAAGCTCCGCGCCGAACAGCGGGAAAAAGGAGCGGTTGAGAAAGGCCCGGACAAGGCGGCCAAAATGTTCCAGAAAAAGGGGAAGCCGGTCTCCCGCCGCCATACTCATGCGGGCCGGGGAAAAAGCGTCCGGCCAGGAGGCGCGGACAAAAAGCCAGCCGCCCAGGGCCGGGTTGAGCCAGTTGGCCCCAAGCCCGCCAAAACTGTGCTTGACAATGCCCATGGCGAACGCTCCCCCCAGCGCCGCCAGAACAGGAGAAACGTGATTGGGGAGGAGCAGGGTAAGGATCAGGGCGGACGCGGCGGCGCTTCCGTCTTTCAGGGTGAAGCCGGTTTTAAGGAGCCGGTTCGCGGCATATTCGGTAATAAGCGCCCCGGCAAGCGCCCCGGCGGCCACCTCCAGAGACGCGAAGGAGTCCGAAAGGGCGGACTGGATTATCGCCAAAAACGCGGCGGCGCTTACCAGCCGCATCCTGACGGAGGTTCGGCGGACAAGACTTACCTGGGGCTGCCGGTATACCCGGCGGTAGGAACTATCAGCCATGCTCCGTTCCCTCCCCGGTTCCCGGAGAACCGGCGTGGCCCGCACGCCCCGAAAGAAGCGCGCTTAACGGCAGGTGAGACGGACAGACCAACTCGCAGCAGCCGCATCCGTGGCAGACCGGCGCGGCAGGGTCCGCCGCCCGGCTGTTTGCGCCCCCAAGCCGCGTCCACTTGTACAGTTCCTCCGGATCGAAACCCATGGGGCATACGGCGCGGCATTCCCCGCAGCTTATGCACGCGCCCCTGGCGGAGGTATCTTTTTCCGCCCCCTTGAGGAGGGCGAACACGGCATAATCCGTTTTGGTAACCGGCTCGTCCAGGTCCATGACGGGCCGCCCCAGAAAGGGGGACCCCGTGGCGATTTTTACCGGCTGATCCACAAACCCGCCGCATTCGGCAAAAAGCTCCCCGATTCTGGTCCCCAGCCGCGTCCGCATCACCTGGGGATGCCGTACCGCGGAGCCGCCCACGGCGACATACCGTTCCAGAATGGGTTTATGGAGCGCCGCCGCGTCCCGGATGGCAGCAAGGGTCGCCGGGCCAAAAATCGTAAGCCGCCCCAGGCTGAATCCTTCCTGCTTTTCCCAGAGCCGCACGACCAGCTCCAGTTCCCGCCTGAGTCCCTGCGGATAGCGCGAACCTACCGGCACCATCGACACGGGAAGGAGCGCATCCGCGTAATCCCCGTTGGTTACTTCGGCAAGGAGGGCCATTCCCATTTGAGTTTCTTTTTTTGATACGGCAAAGACGATACGGGAAAATCCTCCCGCGCGGGCGGCGATAAAACTTCCTTCCGCCACCGCGCCGGGCCGTTCCCGGCAAAGCGCCCGGTCCGCGGCCAGCCAGGGATCGTCAAACACACAGCGAATAACGAGCGTCGCGCGGCCGGGGGTTTCCCCGGTTTCCCGCAGCATCGCGGCGGCGGGCCGCCCTGCGCCTTCCATTTCGACAATCCCGTATTTTTCGATAAGCCTCCGGAGTTCCGCCGGCGCGCAATCTTCCCACCGGTGGCGGACCTCCGGTTTGCCGAGCAATTCAAAGGAACCTTCCATGCGAATGACCAGCGCCTCGTTCACTTCACCTCCGGCGTCTTTCCAGCGCGCAAGATGACTTACCCGGCCCGGAACGGTGGCGTGAATATGCGCGCCGTTTTCGTCCGCGGCCCGGGCCACAAGCATCCCTTCCCGCACCCAGTCGCCCGCTCCGGCCATGGCGACGCCCCCTTTCGGCAGCGGAATTACCGAGATGCCCGGCAAAAAAGCCACCCGGGCCGAATCGCCTGTGGGGGCGGACGGGTCCGAGAACCTGATGCCCCCCCTTGAAAATGAATATACCTTCATATAAAAACCGCCCCCGCGGTATGTATTCGCCGTAAGCGCCGCCCTGTTTCATTTTTGGCGGCATACTTCCCGTGCGGCGCGCCCCTATGCCGCAATTTTCCGGTTTCCCCCGCCGCGCGGCGTCTTATCCTTTCCACGCGCGCCCCGCAGCCGCCCCGCAAGGGCTGCCGCGCCCAGGGCAAGGACGGCAAACACCGCCGCCATCTCTCCCGGATACACGGAAACCGTTTTCTGTTCCGGGGCGGGTCCGGTTCCCGCCGCAAAAGACGCAAGCGCAAACAGTCCCGGCGGCGGGGCAAGGGCGTCCGCGTCCGGGGCAAACCCTTCCGGCCAGACAAAGCCGTCCGCCTCATCTCCAGGAACGATAAGCCCGTCGCTTTCCACCCGGAATCCGCGCCACGGCGGCGGCTCTTCTTCACCGCCGCCCAGGGGCCGAAGGGAAAAGGCGGACTGAAACGCGGCGTGGGCCGCCCAGTCCTCTGGTCCGGGGACCGGCCCCATGGAAAACCCGCCCGGTTTTCCGCCGGACGGGGCCGCTTCAAGCGAGAGCAATGCCGCAACGGCGGCCAGAACCGCCCAGGGAAGCGCCGTTACCGGAACAACCGGCCCGCCGCTTGGGGACGTATCCGGAAGCAGAGCGCGAAACCGCCGCTCCTCACGGAATTTACCGAGAATGGGAAGCGGCGTAAAGCGCCGCCGCCCCTGTTCCGCTTCCCGCGCGTGAACGAGCAGCGCCGTAACAAGCGTTACCGCGGAAAGCGCCGCGAATCCCTGGAGCAGGCCCGCGCCCGAACATAACACCGCGGCAACGGCAAGCGCAAAAAGGCCCGGCGCCGCACAGCCGCGCTCCCAAAACCGCCCGGAAGGCCCGGCGTTCTCCGCGCCGCCGCGCAAAAGAAGCCGCGCCGGGGTGGCAAGATTTCCGGCAAGGGCGGCAAGTATCCCCCCCAGGGCAAACGCCCCGCTTCCGGCCAGGGAAAGCAGGCCCAGAACCGGAAGCACGGCAAGGGTAACAAGGCTTTCCGTCCCCAGTTCCTGTATGGGATGGCCCCGCCCGCGCCGCGAAAACCGCGCGGCGGCCTTCCGGCCGCGTATCAGGACAAGGAACGCGGTCAAAAGGACCGCGGCGGCGGAAAGCGGCGCAAAACGAAGCGGCGAAAACCGTCCCGCGTTCGTAAACCACTCAAGCCGGTACGGCGCGTCCAGAATTCCGGCAAGCCGCCGCTCCATGTCCGCGCGCCTTCCCGTAAAGGGCAGAAAAAAATACCGTTTCCCGTCCCGCACAAAAACGTCCCTGAGCCGTTCCGCATATCCGTCATTCCGGGGATCCCACGCTTCGGGGCCTTCCGTCTCCCACCGGTCCAGGGAGACGCGCCGCGTCCCGCCGAAATTGTCAAGAAGCGCGTACACGGAAGACGCGGAAAGGTAGTTCGTCATTCCCCCCGCCTCAAGACGCGCGCCGGTTTCCCGGTCATCCTGATCCGCGCCGAAGCCCAGCACCGCGTATCCGCCTCCCGGCGCGGGAGCGGAACGGAAACCGGCCGCAGCCAGGGGAAGCAAGCAGAGAATCATGGCGATCACAATGGCCGCGCCCGCGGCGAAATACGAAATTCTGGACGGCATGACAGATAATCCGGGGCCGGGAACGCGCTACCGCGTCCGGCGGGCGGCCCGCACCGTGGCCTTCATTTTACAGAATAGCCACCGCGGAGGCAATAATGATACCGAGGATTGCCCCGGTAAGTACCTCAAGCGGGGTGTGGCCGTGGACCTCCTTGACGGGGTGAAATTCATGGTTGGAAAGTTCCGACAGATCCCTGCTCAGGGCGTTCAGTACCCGCGCCTGGAGTCCGGTTGACCGGCGGACCCCCAGTGCGTCCCGCATCATGGTCAGCGCCAGAAAAAACGTAACGACAAAAAGATTTGAATGAAACCCTTCGCTAAAAGCCGCCGCCGTGGCCAGCGCGGAAAACAGCGCCGAGTGGCTTGAGGGCATCCCGCCGGTGCGCCACATCATGGTCGCGATAAATTCCCGGCGCTGCCTGACGCGGAGCAGTACAATCAGCGCTTTGGTAAGCTGGGCGAGAAACCAACTGGAGACGCCCGATAAAAAAAGCGGGTTCTCCACGAGAGTCCTGACAGAATCCCCGCGAATGGACATTAAACAACAATTACCGAGTTGGGCCGGTTTGTCAAGGTACGCAGGTCCTGCCTGTGGTCCTGCTCACGCCCCGCGGTTTGGGCGGGACCTGGGCCGGAGCGACGCGGCCCCCGCGGACCGCGCCCCAAACGGCGCCGGGCGCTTGAAAAGATAGAATTTTCGCACCGCGAAAATAAAAAAAGCCGGGCCGTCTTTTGGCGTCCATGCCATCATTTGGTAATTGCCAAATGCAGACGGCTTTGAGTTTGCGCAAGCGCAAACTCAAGCATCTTTGACACGAAACATCCATGTTTCGGCTCCGGCGTTTTTCCAGAGTAAAGGGACGGGTAAAAGCGGGGCGGCCCGCGCTGACCAGCAGAGCCGGTCCCGGCCTGCGGGCAGACTGATCCCCC
>JAITGJ010000278.1 GCA_031280705.1 Spirochaetaceae bacterium | reverse complement strand
TCCGCCAGCAGCCGGACAAAAGCGTCCGCCATGGACGCGGCGCTTTCCTCCGCGCCCCGGTCCCAGGGAATAAAGGGCAGGAATACCCGTACCCCGCGCCGGTGAAACGCCTCCACCGCCTCACGAAGCGCCGCGCGGCCGCCGGGAAAATCGTCAAAAAAATCCCATTGCCGCCGGGCGTCGATTCCCAGCCGGGGATATTGATTCCAGAGCGTTACCGTATCGTATCCCCCGAATTCCTCCCCCTGTGCGAGAAGCCCTTCCACGTCGATCCGGCCCCGGTCCCGGTCAAACCCCTCTTTCCCGAAAAGAAAGGTAACATGATGAACGGCGCATTCGTTAAACCACTGTAAGTCCGGTTTTTGGTATTCCGAAAAATCATAGGACGCCTGCCAAATGGTCCGGCAGCGGTCGAAAGCCTCTGCCCACCCGTTGGTAAGGCCCGTAATGGCCAGTTCAGCCGTATCGTTAAAGGAAGCGTCAGGATTGATACGGAAAAATCCATCGCGGATTTCCGCCTCCGTCTCAAACCGGGAAAGCCGTTTTCCGGCGTTCTGGTTGGCCCCGTCGTCGTTCAGGTCGGAGAGACTTGGCGTTTCTATCGAAAACCCGGTCCGGTCTTCCGCATCGCAAATAACGAAGGGGAGGGCGATATCGGAGGTGTATTCGTAGTCGCGCGGGGGCATGACGATCCGCTTGCCTCCGGCGTTTACCGCGGGATTACCCGGCGGATATATCCGGTCTCCCGGCCCGTTAACGGTAATTTCCGCGAGGAGGGGTATCCTGAAAAGACAGGCGCAGGGTACGCCCCGTTTATAATCGTCCCGGACCTGGAAAAGTATCCTGATGGTGTCTTTGCGGTCATTGATAAAATGAACCCGCACGGCGAGTTTTTCTTCTTCAAGACGGTACTCAAGGCTTATCAGTTCTTCGGTCCGGTCCGCTCCCGAAAAAAACGAAACCGGGGTAAATTTCCCGGAAGGGAAAACCGTTTCATATATCGAAACGGCAAACAGGGCGCGGTCCCGGTTTTGCGGGCGGCCGCAGGCCCGGTTGGTAAATTCCAGAACCGTTCCGCTTTGATAATCAACAGTCGTGATAAGGGCGGCGTTGCCCATGGTGAAGCGGCCCCGGCTCCGGTCTATTTCCATCATGGTTGCGTCTTCACCGGCCCGGCTCATCCTTGACACAGCGAAACCCCACGGTTTCAAGCCGGTCCATAGCGTCTCCCAAAAGGTGCATTTTAAGGTGCGCGTCATTGGGAACGGCGCCGCTTTCGGTGTGCCAGTAGTGGGAACCGGTATAAAAACTTCCGCCCCGCAGGGTGATAAAACAGTGATCCGCTTCCGCGCCGCCTGGGCCCGTGCCGCCGCCGGTTATGGCGTCATAGTACCGTTCCGCGGTAAATTCCCACACATTGCCGCACATGTGGTAAAGCCCAAAGGGAGAAACCCCTTCGGGGCGGCTGTTTACTTTTTCAGGGTCGGCGCCGTGCACATTACATTTCCGGTAATCTTTTTCGCCGCCCCAGGGCCAGCGCAATTTTTCCGGACCCGCGGCAAGGTACTGCCATTCGGTTTCGGAAGGGAGGCGCTTGCCGTAAAAAGCCGCGTAGGCTTTCGCGTCATCCTGGCTGATATGTACCACGGGCAGATCTTCTTCGCCGGGCAGACAGCGCCCATTCCGCCAGTGTTTCAGAAAATTCCGGGAATGGGCCGGAGCGTAACCGCTTTCCGCGATAAAATCAAAATACATCTGATTGGTTACCGCGTACCGGTCCGCCCAAAGCGGCGGTACTGCGCAGAGCCGGGGGCCGTGATCCATTTGGCAGTCCCCTTCCATGATCCGGTGCCGCACCCGGAAAATATACGCGTCCGCATCAACATAAACCATTTCCTGTTCCAGCATGATCGCCTTCCCGCTCCCGGTTCCCGCCGCCGTGCTAGACGGTATCCCCTGAAATATCGGCGTTTCCCTTAAAGCGCCTCCACCCGGTCATCAAAAGTACGATCAGTACCACGACATAGGGCGTCATGTTCATAATCTGGGTGGGCAGTCCGTATGATGAAAGCACGAGCGTCATGGAACTGGTGTAGGCAAAGAGCGCCGCCACCAGCGCGGTTTTCCAGGGGTCCCCTTTTCCCACCAGTATCGCGGTCAGGCAGAGAAAGCCGCGGCCCCGCGTCATGTTTTCGGTAAACATGGAAAGCCCGGAAAGGGGCATATAGGAACCGGCAAGTCCCATTGAAAGGCCCATGATAAAAAGGCATATCCAGCGGTATTTGCGCACGCTTATCCCCGCGGTTTCCGCCGCCGCGGGATTTATCCCCACGCCCCGGAGCCGGAGGCCGAAGGGAGTTTTGTACATCACGATAAAGGCGAGGAACACATAAAAATAGGCGAAGTAAACCATGCCGATATTGTTGTTGAAGAGGGTATCCAGGAGGGGAATTTTTTTGAGCGCCTCCCAGCCGAGCGGACGGTACCCCACAATGGACGGATCGGTAAAGTTGCCCCGGACGCCCCACACGGTGGTAAGGAGCAGGGTGGTAAAGGCCCACGCCGCGTTGTTATAGGCAATACTGACAATCATGGCGCGGCAGTTAAAGTGAAATACCAAAAGGCCGTACAGCGCCGCGAGCGCCGCGCCCGACGCCATTGCCATGAAGGAACCGAACAGGGGACTGCCCGAAAGGTAACTCCCGTAGGCGCCAAAAAAAGCCCCGGTCAGCATAAAGCACTCGTAGGAAAGATTTCCCGTGCTGGTTTTTTCGTTAAAGCAGCCGCCCATGGAACCGATAAGGAGCGGACAGGAAAGCCGTATGGCCGCCGCGAAGGTAACGGGACTGAGGCATGTTTTAATAACTTCCCAAAACATTATACGCCCCCTTCCCGGCGTCGTCTTTGGCCCCGGCGGCGGGTGGCGGCAGAAAACGCTTTCTTCACCCGCGCGAAAATACCTTCGTAGTCCACCGAAACAAAAAGCACAAAAATAAGCTGGAGGAGATTAACGGTTAGGCGGTTAAGCGATGTGGCGCGTTCCATGCTCATGGAGCCGGTTTTAAGCGCGCCCCAGACAAAGGCGACAAAAATCATGGTGAGTGGATTGTTTCCCGAAATATTGGCGATAAGAATCCCTTCCCATCCCATGATCAGGCTGAAATTCGAAACGTACCGGTAGTATCCTCCGGTAACTTCGACGCCTCCCGCGAGGCCCGCCACAAAACCGGAGAGCAAAAATATGGCGACAAAACTCTTTTTGACATTTACCCCGCCGGTTTTGGCGAACTTGAGATTTTCTCCCACCTGTTTTAATTCATACCCCTTGATGGTGTATTTATAAAAGAAAAACACGAGGAGGCACACAAAAAGCGCGATAATAAAACCCGCCGAAGAAGCGGTGCCGGGAACCAGGGCCGGCAGCCGCGCGCCGCTTTCGATGGGGGGCGTTTGCAGGGTAACGGTGGTACGTTTATCCGCCGGAAGCAGTATCCACAGGACGATAAAATCACAGAGCAGCGTGGCGATAAAATTCATCATCATCGTGGTAACATATTCGCTTATCGAAAAGAAAAGCCGCATGAGCGCGGGGATAACCACCCAGAGCGTTCCCGCCGCGCCCGCGAGGAGGACGCACAAAACGGCGTGCAGTCCCGGCGGCAGGGAAACGGCGTAGCCCACAATCGCCGCGGTAAGCGCGCCGGTAAACATCTGCCCTTCGATACCCAGATTTATCACGCCCGGCTTAAAAGCGATGATGGACGCCGCGCCGGTAAGCAGGCAGGGCGTTGCCCAGCGCAGGGTATTGCCAAACGCGCGGAGGCTTCCAAACGCGCCGTCCAGAATATACCCCACCGCCGCGCGGGCGTTTTCTCCCTGCGCCGAAACGAGCATCGCCCCCACCGCCAAAACACCAACAAAGGAAATGACATACCGGGCAAAACCCGTCCGCGTCTCGGGGTGGAGCAAAAAACCGATTGAGCGGCGTACAATACCTTCCCGCGCGTTACTCATGGCCCGCCCCCCGCGTCATCAGTAAGCCCAGTTCCCGGTCGGTCAGTTCTCCGTGCCGGCCCCCGTCAAAGAGGAGGCCGTTATACATGACGGCGACACGATCGGCAAGCTGCATCACTTCGTTAAGCTCATGGCTGACCAAAAGCACCGCCGCGCCGGCCTCCGCGAGGAGCATGATTTGTTCCCAGATAAACTCCACCGCCCCCACGTCGATGCCGCGTGTCGGATCCTCGATGATGAGGAGCCGGTTCTTTTGGATAAATTCCCGCCCCACCACAAGTTTCTGAATATTGCCGCCGGAAAGATTTTTGACGCGGTTGTCGATTCCCGGCGTTTTTACATCGTACAAGCGGACGATCCGCCGGGCAAGTTCACCGGTTTCCCGCCTGTCAAGGAACACCTTGCTCCTGAACCCGTGCGCGATGTGGTAGCCCATAATCGCGTTTTCCCACACGCTGCTTTCCGGGCTGACCCCCGTGCCCAGCCGGTCCTGCGGTACATACCCCACGCCCCGGAGCCGGCGGTCCCGCGCGGACTTTTTTACGATATCTTCGCCCAGCAGCCTGATTTCGCTTCCCCGTTCCGCTTCCCTGAGGCCAAAGAGCGCTTCCACAAGCTGCTGCTGCCCGGACCCGGCCACCCCGGCGATGCCCATAATTTCCCCGGCGCGGAGGCGGAGATCAACGCCCCGGACCCGGAGCACCCCGTTCCCATCCCGGACGCGGAGGTTTCGCGCCTGGAGAACCACTTCCGCGGGGGACGCGGGACGCTTGCGGGCCTGGAGCATCACGTCCCGGCCGACCATCATCCCGGCCAGTTCGTGTTCGTCGATCCGGCCCGGAACGGCGGTTCCCGCCACCGTTCCGTCGCGCATCACCACGATATCGTCCGCGACGGCGAATACTTCCTTGAGCTTGTGGGTAATAAAAATCACCGTCTTGCCCTGCCCGGCAAGAAACCGGATCGCCTCAAACAGGCCCTCGATGCCCTGCGGGGTCAGTACGGAGGTGGGCTCATCCAGAATCAGCAGTTCCGCGCCCCGGTAAAGCACCTTGACGATTTCCACCTGCTGGAGGAGCGAAACGGGCAGATCGTTTATTTTTTCGTTCAGGGGGATGTTGAAGTGGTAGCGTTCGCATATCGCTTCCACGGCCCGGCGGGACTGGATCTCGTCGATAAATATTCCGCCTTTCTTGCGCTCAAACCCCAGGATGATATTTTCCAAAACCGTGAGGTCCCGGTACAGCATAAATTCCTGGTACACCATGCCGATGCCATGCTGCGCCGCGTCCAGGGCATTCCGAAACCGCACGGGCTTCCCGTTAAGGACAATGTCCCCCTCATCGGGTTTATGGATGTGGGTGAGCACATTCATCAGGGTACTTTTCCCCGCGCCGTTTTCCCCGATAAGCGCCGTTACGGTTCCCCGCCTGACGCTGACGCTGACATCGTTATTGGCGATAACAGAGCCGAAGGTTTTGGTGATATGCCTCATCTGGAGGATGAGGCCGTTGTCCTCCATGACGCGCGAATCCTACCGCCCCGTGGCAAGCCGGTACGCTTCGTATTTTCCCGCAAAAACATCCACCGCGCCGCTGATAATATCTTCCTTGAGTTTTACTACCGCCGAAGCGAGAACCGGATCAAGGTTTGCGAGATCGGGATCGTAGTAGGCGTAACCGCCGTCGCGGAGGGCGTACTCCATCGCCTGTGGAAATGCTGTTCCGGCGAGCCACGCGCGGGCGGTTTTGACCACCGCCACGTCCATGGATTTGATGGCGGACCAAAATACGATGGGATTGATGTCGCCCTGCCAGTCGTCAACGCCGATGCAGGGGATCCCCAGCGCGGCGCACGCCTGAATAACGCCGTAGCCCGAAATATAGGCGCACTGGAACAGTACGTCGATTTTACTGTTCGCGGCGAGCGCCACGGTTGCCTCGTAGCCCTTGGTATTGTCCACCCAGTCGGTCGTATACGCTTTCCGTACAATGGTTCCCCGGGCGGCATAATCCACGCCCGCGTAGTAACCATATTCAAACCGCTGCATAATCGGTGTATCAAGCGGCATCATAAGTCCTGCCTCTCCGGATTTTGTTTTGTTCGCCGCCACAAATCCCGCGATAAAGCAGGATTCAAATGGATCGATGGTAACGGTAGTGGTGCCGGGCATGGTCTGCACATCGTAGGTGTCCAGAAAAAAGAAATGCACGTCCGGGTAATTTTTTACGATTTCGTCTTCCAGGTCCACCACGCTCTGAAGCACATCGTCTCCCTGGGTGTAGATAAGATCGTACCCCTCATCAAGCATCGCCCGTATTTGTTCGGTCTGTTCGGCGGTCTCGAAGGTTTCGATGCACTTGACCTCCCAGCCTTCCTTTGCAAGCTGTTCCAGGCCCGACCAAATAAGGTCGATAAACTCATTGCCCCGGGGTGTTGAAGTGATAAAGCACGCCCGGTTAATGCCGTCCGTTTTGGCGCTTTTAGCGCCCCTGCCGCCGCCGCAGCCGCCAAGCGCCGCGAAAAATACCGCAAGCAAAACGGCGCACAGTTTGCATGCCCGTGACGGGCGTCCGCGCCGCCGTTCCGGTGTTATTCCGTTATTCATGATTCCTCCCCACATTCCCCATTTTTTCCGCGCCGCGTCCGTCCGCCATATTAAGCAAGGCCGCCGGGTTTTTCGCCCCGCTTCCCGGGCCGGAAATTATTGAAGACAGAGTATATTCTTGTACCAGGCGTATTGTCAAGGACATGTATCCGCGCCCAAAACGCGCGGGATTGCGGCACGGATCAGAAACCGGGGCCGGCGCGGTCCTTAACGGAGGGGCCGTTCACGGCAACGGGCATGACAGTCAGTTCTCTATGGGTCATAACGCATTGCTCCCCGTAAAAAATATATGCTCCGGGTCATCGAAGAGGTTTGGACCTATCAACATTATCAAGGGGGAACCGCCGTCACTGACCAGTGATGCACACTATGGTAGTAAAGTATGGATCTGTCAAGCGCCAAATGTGGGTATGCGGCCAAAATTGACCGCGTCCATTGTGTATTTTTTATGTAACGGGGAAAATCTTTGAAGGATTAGTTGGGACGGGTAAGGGGGAGGGGTTCGCCGGGGAGGGGGAAGATGCCGCGCGTACCGATGCGGACCCGCGTCAGGGTGAGGGTTTCT
>JAITGJ010000205.1 GCA_031280705.1 Spirochaetaceae bacterium | reverse complement strand
TGAAACGTAAAAATATGTTTCCACGCGCCCTTTTCCACATTCGGCCACATTTGCAGGGTACGTTCCGCGCCCGCGCCCCGGAACTGATAATCGCGCACCATGCGGCGCAGTATCCGGTTGTCTCCGGCGGGAATCCTGTTGTGATCGTCCAGGTTAAGCTGGGTAAGGGCGGAAATGTACAGTTTGAATTTCATGCTCCGCTCTATTTTCGGCGTCAGGCGGTCGTTAAGGCCGTGAATGCCCTCCAGTATCAGCATGGAGCGGCGGCCCATTTTGAGCGTGGCGCCGGGCGTATCACGCCGCCTGCCGCTTTTGAAATCGAAGCTGGGCATAACCGTCTCGCCGCCGTCAAAAAGGCGGAGCAATAGATCGTTAAGGAGCGGCACATCGAGGGCTTCCAGCGCCTCAAAATCGGGTTTACCTTTTTCATCGCGCGGGGTTTTGTCAATGCCAACATAAAAATCGTCAAGGCTGACGGCAATCGGTTCGATGCCCAGCACCATAAGCTCAATGGAAAGGCGCTTGGCGGTCGTGGTTTTGCCGGAACTGGACGGCCCCGCGATGAGCACCGCCTTTACCTCGTCCCGCCGGTCGTAGATCCGGCTTGCGATGTCGGAGATTTTTCGCGCCTGGAACGCTTCGGCGATGCGGATAAAGTCGCGGATTTTCCGGGTGGCAACCAGTTGATTAAGATCTCCCGCCGAATGTACCCCGACGATGCGGCCCCATTTTTTATACTCCCGGTACACTTCAAAAATGCGCGGACTGTCCGTAAAGGGATCCAGGGCAAGGCCGCGCTCCTGACCGGGAAAACGGAGCAAAAAACCTTCGTGGTAGGGCATAAGCTGAAAAACGGAAAGCACTCCGGTGCGGGGCACGAGCGGACCGAAGTACAGATTGACATAGCTTCCCGCGCGGTTTACCCGCACCTTCGCGCCGCTCCGCCGTTCAAGGAGGCGGAGGGTATCTTTCTGGCTGTTTTTTTCAAACAGTTCCGCCGCTTCACTCCAGGCGATGTACCCGGCGCCGACAGGGATATTGTCGCGCACCAAAACCCGCATGCGGTTTTCGAGCGCCCGGATGTCCTCCGCCGTAACGCCCGGCCGCCGGTCTCCGCCGTTTTCGGCGAGACCGTCATCAGAAGCATCATTTTCGGCAACACCGTTTTCGGTAATACCGTTTGCGGTGAGGCTGTCCCGGAGCGCGAGGGTGTAGTAATAACTGTTCCCCAGGGAGTGCCCGATAACGAGGCTCCGTTCCGGGTACAAATCCTCCGCGGCGACCGCGAGCAAAAACGCCAGCGAACGGCGGTAGATCTCCGTACCGGCAACGCTTTCCAGGGTTACCGGTTCCACGGCGGCGTTTATTTCAAGCCGGGCGGAAAGCGGCTCAATTTCATTGCTCACCCGGATCGCCGCGAGCGGACTGTTAAGCGGACCGAAATGTTCCGCGAGCGTTTCCGCCGCCGTCCCGATGGGTACGGTTACTGTTTTTCCGCCGGGCAATGTCATGACCAGGGCTGTGTTCATCGTTTCTCCTTTGGTACGGGGCCTTTCGCAAAAACGCCGGCTGCCGGGCTTCCCCGCCTGTTTGTGTTCCGGGCGGATTTCCTACGAAAGCCCGCCCAAAAAATTATTGATAAGGCGGAGTTTAAGCGCCCGCAGTTCCGTCATAATGGAAACCTTGTACACATGGGGATTCATGATGCGCTTGTAGCTTCCGTCAAATGTCTCAAGATCGTAGCGCGTGAGGGCGCGTATATCGTCCAGGGAGGAGGAGTCCCGCACCGGTTCGCCGTTCCGGAGCCGTTCCTTGAGGAGCGGCACGGCGTCTGTTTCGGGGACGTGATAAAAATGCCGGTAATCCGCCGATGTGTGCCAGAACGCGTGGTGTTTTCCCGTTTCGGGCGTTTCGCCGCCCTCAAGCGAAAGTACGTCGGCCACGGCCTGGCCCCACTTGTCCATGACGCGCCACACCTGCTTCATGCCCGGTGTGGTGGTCTTTTCCGGATTATCGGAAAACTTGATGGTGGGGGTGAGCGTGTCGCCGTCGTACTTTCCCATCAATTTGTACACACCGGTAAAGGCCGCGTCCGTGCCCCCCGTAACCATTTGCGTGCCCACCCCCCAGGAATTGACCGGCGCGCCGGCGTCATGCAGGGTTTGGATGATAAACTCATCGAGATCGTTGGAAACAGAAATGGTGGCGTTGGGAAGCCCCGCGTCATCGAGGCGGCGGCGTACCTCCCGCGAAAGATAATCAATATCCCCCGAATCGAGGCGTACCCCAAAATTGACGCCGCGCGCGGCGAGTTCCTTTCCCACCTTGATAGCCGCCGGAACGCCGCTCCGCAGCGTATCCACCGTATCAATAAGAAATACGGGATTTTTGGGGAAAATATCCGCGTAGGCGCGGAACGCCTCTTCCTCACCGGGGAAGGACATCACCCAGGAATGGGCCATCGTGCCCAAAACGGGGATGCCGAATTCTTTTCCGGCAAGCACATTGCTGGTGCCGAAAGCCCCGCCGATATAGGCCGAACGGGAGGCGCTCATGGCCCCGTCCGGCCCCTGCGCGCGGCGGAGGCCGAACTCCATTACCGCGCCCTTGCCTGACGCGAGCCAGACCCGTGCGGTTTTGGTTGCGACCAGGCTTGAAAAGTTGATCGAGTTGAGAATAAGCCCTTCAAGAATCTGGCACTCAACGAGCCCGCCGTCCACCCGGATCAACGGCTCCTGCGGAAACACCACCCGGCCTTCATCCATGGCCCAGAGCGACCCCCGGAAGCGAAAATCCCGGAGATAATCGAAAAAACCGTCGTCAAAAATAAGGCGGCTTTTGAGAAATTCGATATCATCCGGGGAAAAGGCGAAGCGCTGTATTTTTTGAAGCAGGGGCTCAAGTCCCGCGAACACGGAAAAGCCGCCGGAAAAGGGGTTGCGGCGGAAAAACATCTCGAATACGGCCCGGCGGTTCATATTCATTTTCCAGTATCCGTGGGCCATGGTAAGGGAATAAAAGTCGGTAAACAGGGCGGATTGACGCATGGGACCTCCTCTCATCGTGATAATGGACGTGTTCGATACCTCCCGCGGTTCCACCGTCCGCGCCGCGTGAGGCCGCCAAACGGTTTTACTGTAACACGAATGGGCGGGAAGGAAAACCCGCGTGTCCACGCTCCATCCACCCCCCGGACGCCCGGCATCCCCGCCGGAAACCTGTCTCCCGGCGCCCCGCCGGACAACCCCATTGACCAAATAGTGCGGGAGTGATACCGTTGGACGTGTCCGGAAGCCGGTTATCCGGCAGATCCAGTAAAACAGCGGGTGGAAAATGAAACATTTTGATTTAATGCCGGAACAGATGGAAAAAAATAAAAATTCCTATAATGAAATCGCAAACGAGTGGAATGAATACCGGAGAAAAACCAACGTGGAAAAAGTAGTCATTGAATTTGCCTCAAAAATAAAATCCAGAGGTGATATTTTGGACATTGGCTGCGGAACCGGGTTTCCCATAGCTAAATATTTGTCGGATCAGGGTTTTTTTGTTACGGGCATAGATATTTCAGAAAATCAAATACAAATAGCCAACGACGGGAACATAAACAACGCACAATTTTATGTATGTGATTTTTTTGATTTTATGCCGGATAAAAAATATGACGGGATAATAGCGTTTGATTCATTTTTTTATTTTCCCCGCGAGAAACAAAAAGAAATATACGGTAAAGTTTCAGGATGGATGAAGGCAGGGGCGTATTTGTTATTCACCCACGGAAAAACCGAAGGCGAAACAGAAGGAGAAATGTTCGGAAAAAATTTTTATTACAGTTCGCTGGAAGCGCTGGACGTGAAAAAATTATTATTGGAAAATAATTTGCATGTGGAATTATCAATGGAAGATTACAAAGAAGAAAACGTGGACCGGGATTTAATAATACTGGCCCAAAAAACCCGCGGCGAATAAATAGTGTCTGTCCATAAAGTCGGTTACTTTATGGACAGACCTTGCATTTTCTTAGCCTTTAGGCTACGAAAATGCGGTTTTCAAGGAAGTCTGTCTATAATGTGTCTACATTAGACGTGTTCCAAAACCCGGTTGGTTTCGGAACACGTCCTGCGGTTTCTCAGGCTAAAGCCTTGAGAAACCGCGTTTTTAAGTGGAAGCTGTTCTGAAACTGAAGTTTCAGAACAGCTCTATTATAGACAGACTCTAAATAAAAGCGAGAAAAGCGGCGCAGACTGCGTCCGCAGGACCGGCTCCGCCCATCCGGGCCGGGGAAGGGGCGCCGGCCCGGATGGACTGCGGCAAGGTCGCGGCCCCCATACACAAGTCCGCGCGGTTCGTGCTACACTCGCCTCATGTTTGACGACTGCATCATTATGGCCGGCGGTTCCGGCATCCGCCTCTGGCCCGCTTCCCATGCCGCGCTTCCAAAGCAGTTTTTGCCGGGGCCGG